>JALEKO010000050.1 GCA_022769085.1 Peptoniphilaceae bacterium | reverse complement strand
CATGAAATTAATGAAAATTTTAGGTATATATAACAAATTTGCAGGTGTTGTTGTAGGAGATGATGATTTTAGGGAATATGATGATTATCTTTTGATTGTAAAAGAAGATTTTAAAAAAGGGCTGGAAATATATCCAAAACTTTTAAACGATTTTGATATGCATGTACTTAATAAGAATTTTTGTGAATATTTCAATAGGAATTTTGAATAGGAGATTTTTATGAAACTAGAAAAAAAAGAAAAAGCATGGATAGGATATGACGTTGGAAATTCTGCATTTGTTTTGTTATGTACTACAATTCTTCCGATTTATTTTAACTTTATTGCACAGAAAAATTCGATAAGTAAAGTAGATTATCTTGCATATTGGGGGTATGCTGCCACAATTGTAACACTTCTTTCTGCTTTTATTGGACCTGTTATTGGAGGAATAAGTGATGAAAAAAGAAATAAGAAGAAATTATTTGTTAATTCAGTTTTGATTGGAGTAATTTTTTGTGCAATTCTTGCATTTCCAAATAATTGGATTTTATTTTTGATAATATATATAATTTCAAAAACTGGATACATGGTAAGTGTAGTTCTTTATGATTCAATGTTAAATGATATTACATTACATGAAAGAATGGATGAAGTTTCTTCAAAAGGATATGCTTGGGGATATATTGGTTCGGTTATTCCTTTTGTAATTTCATTGCTTCTTCTTTTTACATACAAAAGCATTAATATGTCTTTTAAAGTTGCAATGGCAATTGTATTTATTTTAAATGCATTATGGTGGTTTTTATGCACAGTTCCTCTTTTAAAAGTATATAAGCAAAAAAATATAGAGAAAAAAAGTTTAGAAAATATAAAATTTAATGTTGTAAAAACAATTAAAAAAATCGCTTTAGATAAAAAAATACTTTTCTTTTTAATTGCATTTTTCTTTTATATTGATGGAGTTCAGACAATTATATCAATGGCTGTTGCATATGGTTCAAGTTTAGGGCTTGATGCAAAAGCATTGCTTCTTGCACTTTTAGTTACACAACTTGTGGCTTTTCCATTTGCAATAATTACTGCAAAAATGGCATCAAAAATTGGAACGTCAAAAGTAATTACATTATGTATTTTAGGTTATGTTGCAATTGCATTTTTTGCAATGGGACTTAACAGCGAATGGGAATTTTGGGTTTTGGCTTTTGCAGTTGGAATTTTTCAGGGTGGAATTCAAGCTTTAAGCAGAAGTTATTATGCAAAGATAATACCAGATGAAAAAAGTGGTGAATATTTTGGAATATATGATATATGTGGAAAAGGAGCATCGCTTCTTGGAACATTTATGGTTGGTTTTATTACTCAACTTACAGGAAAACAGCCTTTGGGAATAAGTTTTTTAGTAGTGATGTTTATTATTGGATTTATATTTTTTAGAAAAGCTGTAAATGAAAAGCAGATAAATTAATAAATTAAGGAGAATTAAACATATTTTTTAATTCTCCTTTTTTAAATTAATAGAACTTAAGTATTTTTTCTATCCACATTATAAATGAATGAGGAAGAATTTTTGATATTACTTTTAAAGTTTTAGAAATAAAGCTATATACTATAATATCTTTTTTTTCTGATTTTTTTAAAGCAAAATCAACTAATTTCTGTATATTTTCTTTTCCGAAAGATTTTACTTTAGATTCATTGTTTGATTTTTTTAAAAATTCAGTTTCAACCTGATTTGGCAAAAGACAAGAAACTTTTATTTTCTTTTTTCTAAGTTCCCTGTTTAAGCTTCTGCTAAAAGATATCACAAATGCTTTACTTGCACTGTATGTTGAAAAATTTGGTTGAGGAATTAAACCAGCAACTGATGCTATATTTATAATTTTAGAACCTTTATTCATGTAAAAAATTGTCAAATAACAAATATCAACAAGTGCTTTAATATTAAGATCAATTGTTGAATTGTGATATTTTAAATTTGTTTGTGAAAAATCACCATTCATTCCAACGCCTGCTGAATTTACCAAAATTTTTACAGTAGGTTTTTTATTTTTTAAAATCTCATTTAATTTTTCTATGTCTTCTTTCTTTTCTAAGTCAAAAGATAAAATTTCAGATTTTGTTTTTAAAAATTTTTTTAAATTAGATAGTTTATCTTTTCTTCTTGCAATAAGCCAAAGTTCATCTAAATTATAATTATCAATCTGTTTTGCAAATTCTTTTCCAATACCAGAAGATGCTCCAGTAATTATTGCAATATTCATTTTAGTTTTCTTTTGCTTTTAGAATAAGACCTTGTTTTAAGTTCCAAAGTTTTTGAGATAGATCTACATAATAATTATGAGGAGAGTCAAATCTTTTTACTTCATCCCAAAGAGATTTAACTTCCTTTTTACAATAAGCATTTATTTCATTTATATCTGGTGAGTTATAAATTCTTTTTCCGTTTTCAAAAATTTTGATTTGCATCTCTCTTGCAGAGAAATTTTCCATTCTTTTCATTTTCCATGTATAATTTGGATCAAAAATTACTATTGGTTTTGTATCATCAACTTTTTCATCTTCAAGAGTTAAATAATCTGCTTCAGCTTTTCCAGTTTTTTTATCATATAGCCTAAAAACTTTTTTAAGACCTGGAACTGTTATCTTCTCTACATTATTACTTACTTTTATTTTTGGAATAACATCTCCATTTTTTTCTATTTGAACAAGCTTGTAAACTCCTCCAAAAACAGGCTCGCTTTTTGATGTAATCATTCTTTCACCTATTCCAAAAGAATCAATCTGAGCATTTTGACTTAAAAGAGATTGTATTTTGTATTCATCAATTGAATTTGAAACTACAATTTTTACATCTTTATATCCTGCTTTATCTAAAATTCTTCTTGATTCTTTTGTAAGATATGCTAAATCACCAGAATCTATTCTTATTCCGCCAACTTTTCCCATTGGTTTTAAAATATTGTCAAAAACTTTTATTGCATTTGGTAAACCAGAGTTTAAAGTATCAAAAGTGTCAACTAGAAGTACACAGTTATCTGGATAAAGTTTTGCATATGTTTCAAAAGCTTCATATTCGCTGTCAAAAGCTTGAATCCATGAATGAGCCATTGTACCTGAAGGTTTCATTCCATATTTTTGTGCAGATAACGTATTTGATGTAATTCCAACACCTGCAATTGCAGTTGCTCTTGCACCTAAAATTGATGCATCAGGTCCCTGAGCTCTTCTTGCTCCAAATTCCATTACACTTCTTCCATTAGCAGCTCTTACAATTCTATTTGCTTTTGTAGCAATTAAAGATGAAAAATTTAAAGAAATTAAAATCATTGTTTCTAAAATTTGAGCCTCTATAATAGGAGCTTTAATAGTGACAATTGGTTCGTTTGGAAACATAACAGAACCTTCAGGGAAAGCCCATACATCGCCTGAAAATTTAAAATTTTTAAGATAATCTAAAAATTCATCGTCAAATACATTTTGTTTTTTTAAATAACTTATGTCTTCATCTGTAAAATGTAAATTTTCAATGTAATTAATTATCTGTTCAAGCCCAGAAAAAATAGCAAATCCTCCATCATCTGGAACTTTTCGAAAAAAAGCATCAAAAACTGCTTCATAATTTTGCATGTTGTTTTTTAAATAACCATTTCCCATTGTAAGCTCGTAAAAATCAGTTAACATGGAAAGGTTATTATTAATTTCGCCTGTCATATCACATTCCTTCCATTAATATTATTTGTTTAACATTATACCTAAATTTAAAGCTTTTGTTAAATTTATATTAAACTAATTTTTTTTCTTTTAAAAAAAAATACAGAAAGTAAAATATAAATGTCATGAAAGAAATAAAAAAATATAAAAAATCATTTGAATATTCATATTGTCAAGGGGCATATCCATCGATAGAACTTATAAAAAAACATTCAAATCTAGTTGATTTTGTATTAATAGATGAAGAATTTAATGAAATTCAAAAATTAATTTCACTTTTAAAGGAACTAAAAATTGAATATAAAATTTCATCTAAATTGGTAAAAAGACTTTCTAATAGAAAAAATGATTATGTAATATCTTTTTTTAACAAGTACATAACAAAACTTGAAAAAGGAAATCACATAATTTTAGAAAATATTGAAAATATGGGGAATTTGGGTACGATTCTTCGCTCAATGGCAGCATTTGGATATAAAAATCTTGCACTAATTGGAAATACATGTGATTATTTTGACCCAAGAGTAATTAGGGCATCAATGGGGTCAATTTTTGATATAAATATAGAAAAATTTGACGATATAAATGAATATATAAAAAAATTTCAAAACACCATTTACTCATTTATGTTGACAGAAAAAAGTGTCAAATTAAAAGATGTAAAAAAAATAGAGCCTTTTTCACTTGCTTTTGGAAATGAAGGAGAAGGGCTTACAGATGATTTTAAAAAATTTAAAGTCGTAAAAATAGAACAAACAAACCTTGTAGATTCACTTTCAATCCAGATAGCAAGTGCAGTTTCAATGTATGAATTTAAGGAGAAATAATGTATATTTTTGATGTTGACGGAACAATTCTTAACACTTCAGAAAGTATAATGTATCATGGAAATAAAACTTTTAAAAAATATGGTCTTGGTATACTAAAAAAAGATGATTTTGAAAATTTTTTAGGCAATGGTGCAAAATATCTTATAGATAGTTGTTTAGATAAACTTGATTTTCCAAAAGATGAAATTTTAAGAGAAAAAATATTAAACGATTATAATAAATCATATGATGATAATCCTTATTTTTTAACAAAACCATATGAAGGGATAACTAAAGCACTAAAAGAGATAAAAAAATATGATAAAATTGTTGCTTTTTCAAATAAACCAGATTCAACACTTCAAAAAGTAATCGGAAGAAATTTTGGAAAAGGTTTTTTTGACTTTGTACTTGGACAGTGTAATAATTATAAGAGGAAGCCTGATCCTGAGGGGATATATATTATTAAAGAAAGATTTAACGAAAGCCTTACAAATATTTTATATTTTGGAGATACAGAGGTTGATTTTAAATGTGCAAAATCTGCAAATGTTAATTTTGTTGCATGTTCATGGGGGTTTAGAGAAAAAAGTTTTCTTGAAAGTTTAAAACCTGATTTTTTAATTGATGACCCAAAAGAGATTACTAAAATAAGGAGGATTTAATGAAAAATAGTTATTCCATTTTCGATATTGTAGGTCCTATAATGATAGGCCCTTCAAGCTCGCATACTGCAGGTGCAAATAGAATTGCAGGATTTGCAAGAAAAATAGGTGGAAAAGGATATACAAAGGCAGAATTTTATTTACATGGTTCTTTTGCAAAAACATATAGAGGACATGGTACAGATAGAGCATTAGTAGGTGGAGTTTTAGGCTTTGGACCTGATGATGAAAGAATAGTTGACTCTTTCAAATATGCAAGTGAAGAAGGGCTTACATATACTTTTTTACCTACAGATTTAGGAGATGTTCATCCAAATACGGTTAAAATAGTATTAACATATCCTGATCATACTTTTTCTCTTACTGGCTGTTCAATTGGAGGAGGAAATATAAAAATAATAAATATCAACGGAAATAATGTTGAATTTTATGGAAAAAATCCTACAATAATCTGTACATATCCTGAACAGAAGGGAATGATAGCATTTATATCAAATGCACTTTATGATGAAGGATACAATATTCATTCCATGAAAACGATTCAAAACGAAGATGAAGTTATGTTAATAGTAGAACTTGATGAAAAACTTAATGAAGATTTACAGAAAAAAATATCAAAAGGTAAAAATTTTGGTTTCTTTAAATATTTAGACTAGGAGTATTATGAAAACGTCATTTAAAACATATAAACAAAGATGTAAAAGTGAAAATAAAGAGTTATGGCAACTGGTTTTAGAAGATGAAGCAGAAGGCTATGAGACAGATGAAAAAACTATTTTTGATGGAATTTATCGTTCTTTAGAAGTAATGAAATCATCTAGTAAAAAAGCTTTAGATAAAGAAGTTATTTCAAAAACAGGAATGACTGGTGGAAATGCAAAAAAGATGAAAAATTATTTTTTATCAGGCGATACAATTTTAGGTCAAACAGCAAATTCTGCAATGGCAATGGCTTTTTCAACAAGTGAGGTAAATGCATCAATGGGTAAAATAGTTGCAAGTCCTACAGCTGGAAGTGCTGGAATAATGCCTGCAACACTTATGACAATGAGAGAAAAATATGGTTATTCAGATGAACAACTTGCAAAAGCTCTTCTTACAGCAGTAGGAATTGGTGAAATAATAGGGGATAATGCAACATTTGCAGGAGCTGAAGGAGGATGCCAAGCTGAATGTGGAGCAGCAGCTGCAATGAGTGCTGCAGCAGTTTGTTATTTAAAAGGATATGATTTAGATATTCAAGGAAATGCCGCATCAATAGCATTTATAAATATCATGGGACTAATTTGTGATCCTATAGGAGGAATGGTTGAATTTCCATGTAATTTAAGAAATGCATTTGGAGTAATTAATGCACTTTCATCAGCTGATATGGCAATGGCCGGCGTAAAAGTACTTGTTACATTTGATGAAACAGTTGAAGCTATGAAAAGAGTAGGAGATTCATTGACTGCTGAACTTAGAGAAACAGGGGATGGAGGAGTTGCAATTTGTAAATCTGCAATGCTTCTTAGAAAAAAATATATCGATAATTAATATTTAAAATAATAAAAAAGACATAAAGTTTAATTTGAATTAAAATCATTTCTTTATGTCTTTTTTGTTTTAAATGTATTTATCAATGTAATCTAAAATAAATTTATAAACTTTTTTATTATCTTTTTCATTTAAAATTTCATGACGCATATTTTCAAAAAGTTTAAGATCAGTATTTTCATTTTGCTTTTTATATTTTTTATAAATTTTTTCAACTCCTTTTGAATAATTTCCTACAGGATCATCTGCCCCAGAAATAATTAAAATTCTTTTTGATTTGTTTTTGTATTTTTCTTTTTCATTCATCGAAAAAATCATATCTAAAAGTGCTATAAATCCAGATTTTTTAAATTCAATTCCGCAATAAGGATCATTTATATAATTTTTTTGATTTTCTTCATTTACACTTAGCCATGAAAAATCATTTGAATTTTTGATTTTTGAATTAAAATTTAGATTTATAATTTTATGAAAAATGGAAAAATCTGAATTTTCATCTTTAAATTTTAAAATAAATCTTAATTTTTTAGCTAAAAAATCTGGAACATCACCAGTGCCCATAAAAATTGCAATGTCAGAAGGATTTAAATATGTATAACTCCTTGCTATAAATGAACCCATAGAATGACCCATTATAATTCTTTTTCCATTAAAAGAAGTAGAGTTATAAACATCATCTAAAGAATTTAATATATTTTTGAAATTTATTAAGTCCCCAAGAGGATGTTCTTCATTTGTACTTTTTCCATGACCAAAAATATCGTTTAAAATAACGTTATAACCATTTGAACATAAAAAATTTGCAAAGTCATCGTATCTTTCAATATGCTCTTGCATTCCATGTATTATTTGAAAAATGGCTTTTGGATTTTCACATTGGTAGTAATTTACGTTTATATCAACTCCTGATATGTTTTTAATTTTATAATTCTTTTTCATAATATAATTATAACATCAATTTAATTTTTATATCAATGAAAACATTTTTACATAAATAATCTTAATAATTATTTTAAATTTAATTCTAAAAATAGTTGTATAATTTTAAAAAAGGAGTTACTATGTCATATTTTTTTAGAGTTAATGAAGATGGTTGGATATTCCCAGCTTTTAGTTTAATACATATATTAATTTTAGCAATATCAATTTTAGGTTGCATGTTTTTTTTAAATAGCAAAATTTTGGATGATAGAAAAAATTTAAAAAAAGCAGGTAGAATTCTTCTTACATTTATAATTTTAGAACAAGTATCAAATTATCTTTGGATTTTTATGACGGGTAGTTTTGACATAAAAGAAGATCTTCCGCTTTATTTTTGTAGGATTACACTTATAGCATCAATAATTGCTCTTATAACTGATAAAGATTTTTTTGTTACAATATCAGTTTATTGGGGAGTTTTTGGCGGGATTTTAGCTTTAAGTTATCCTGTTTTATATAAGTTTAGACCTCCTCACCTTACAAATATAGAATATTTTTTGGGGCATATTCTAATTCTTTGGACAGCTTGTTACTTTATGAGAAAAGGATATGATTTTTCAGGCTTTAGATATAGAACAATTAATAAAATTACAATACTTTTTGCATTACTGGCATCTGCTGTAAATTTAGTAATAAATGCAAATTACAATAATACAATAGTTCCTCCACTTTTTCCTGATAAAATTTCAAAATTCGGACCACGGCTAAGCATAAGCCTTGTAATTCTAACAGTTCTTATTTTTAATTATCTAACATATAGGTATGGAAATAGATATAAAAAAAATATGGAACTAAAACATATTTAACATATGTAAAGTAGTTGTTTTTTATTGAGTTATAAGAGTTAAAGTATATAATATATCGGTAATAGGAAATTTTTAAGAAAGAGGGAATTTAATGAAGAGAAGTGACGTTAGAAATGTCGCAATAATTGCCCATGTAGACCACGGAAAAACAACTTTAGTGGACGGTTTACTGAAAACTGCAGGTATTTTTAGAGAAAATGAAAATGTAACAGAAAGAGTAATGGACTCAAATTCTATAGAAAGAGAAAGAGGAATTACAATATTATCTAAAAATACAGCTGTAAATTATAAGGGCGTGAAAATAAATATTATAGATACTCCTGGCCATGCAGATTTTGGTGGAGAAGTAGAAAGAGTTTTAAATATGGCAGAAGGTGTTGTTCTTGTTATAGATGCACATGAAGGACCGATGCCTCAGACTAAATTTGTTTTAAGAAAAGCAATTGAATTAAAACTTCCTGCAATTATATGTATTAATAAGGTTGATAAACCTGATGCAAGAGTTGATGAAGTAAAAGATGAAGTTTTAGATCTTCTTATAAATCTTGATGCAGACGAATCATATCTTGATAGTCCATTTATATATGCATCTGCAAAAGAGGGATGGACAAGTAAAGAAGAAGGCGTTGCAAAAAATGATATGACAGACCTTCTTGATGAAATAATTGAATACATTCCTCAGTTTGACTCGCAAGAAGATAAGCCATTAAAACTTTTAATTTCAACAATAGACTATAATGATTATGTTGGAAGAATAGGAATTGGAAAAATTGAAAGTGGGAAAATTGAGCAAGGTCAACAGGTTGTTCTTACAAATTACAATGACTCACAAAAAAGAATAAAAGCAAAAATTACAAATATGTATGAATTTGAAGGTCTTACAAGAAGTGAAGTTTCTGTTTCAAAATTTGGTTCACTTGTTGCAATAAGTGGAGTTGATGGAATAAATGTAGGAGATACAATTTGTACTGAAGAAGATGAAAGTCCAATTGAATTTACAAAAATTTCAGAGCCTACCCTTTCGATGACATTTTCTGTAAATGATTCACCTTTTGCAGGCAGAGATGGAAAATACGTTACAAGTAGACATATAAGAGATAGACTTTACAGAGAAATTGAAACAGATGTCTCACTTAGAGTTGAAGATACTGATACTACAGAAGCATTTAAAGTTTCTGGAAGAGGAGAACTTCATCTTTCAGTTTTAATTGAAAATTTAAGAAGAGAAGATTATGAATTTCAAGTTTCAAAACCACAAGTTCTTTATAAAAAAGATGAAAATGGTAAACTACTTGAACCAATGGAACAAGTTACAATAGATGTAGATCAGGAATATGTTGGATCTGTAATTGAAAAACTTGGAAGAAGAAAAGGTGAAATGACAGATATGACCCCTTCAAAAGGTTTCACAAGATTAGTTTTTAAAATTCCTGCTCGTGGACTTATAGGTTACAGAACAGAATTTTTAACCGATACAAAGGGAAGTGGAATAATGAATTCTGAATTTTTCGGATATGAAAAATATAAAGGAGATATTCCTACAAGACAAGTTGGATCACTTGTATCTTTTGAAACTGGAATTGCATCAACTTATGGTCTTTTTAATGCACAGGGAAGAGGAATTTTATTTGTAAAACCTGGAGAGGAAGTTTACGAAGGGGAAGTTGTAGGTTCAAACCCTAAAGGTCTTGATGTAGACGTAAATGTATGTAAAAAGAAAAAAATGAGTAACGTCAGATCTTCCGCATCAGATGATGCTTTAACATTAACGCCTGCTAAAAAAATGAGTATGGAAGAAATGATGGAATTTGTAGATGACGATGAGTTAATTGAAGTCACACCAAATTCATTAAGACTTAGAAAAAAAATACTTGATAATAATCAAAGATATAAATCAAAAAAATATTCAAAGTAATAAATTGGAGAGATAAATGCCTACTTTAGCGGTAATATATTTTACAATTTTTTCAAATATGTGGCGGTTAAACATAATATTGGCTTTAATCGTCCTTTTTGGAAACAGAAAAAAACCACAAACAACATTTTTACGGATGATTATAGTAATAATTCTGCCAATTTTTGGATTCATTTTATATTTAATGTTTGGACAGGACTTTAGAAAATCTAAAAAATTTGATGTCAAAAAGAAAAAAGATGATGTAATTGGAAAAATTGTTGGAATTCAAGAAAGACAAATAGAAAGTGGAAATTTTTTCAAAACGCATGAAGAACTAAAAGAGTATTATCAACTTTTAAATATGAATTTGGAAAGTGAAAGTTCTATAATATCTGAAGGAAATTCAATAAAATTTTTTTATGATGGAAAAGATAAGTTTGATTGTCTTTTTGAAGATATAAGAAATGCGAAAAAATCAATAGATATAGAATATTATATCTTCAGAAGAGATGATTTGGGTTATAAACTTCTTTCTCTTTTAACAAAAAAAGCAAAAGAGGGTCTAAATGTAAGGCTTCTTGTTGACGGATTTGGCGGAGGAACAGTTTTAAAACCACGGGATGTTAGAAAATTTAAAAAAGCAGGAGGAAAATTTTCGATTTTCTTCCCAGGAATTTTCGGATCCATTTTTAATTTCAGAATAAATTATAGAGATCATAGAAAGATTGTTATAATAGATGATGAAATTTCTTATGTTGGAGGATTTAACGTAGGTAAAGAATATCTTGGAAAAGATAAAAAATTTGGATATTGGCGAGATACTCATGCAAGAATTTATGGATATGCTACTTTTGGCTTAAAAATAAGATTTTTAAAAGATTGGTATTTTGCATCAAAAGACTCTTTAGCAGAACAAAATCCAGAAATTTCACAAAATATAATTCAAGAAAAACTTGAAGATATACCAATTCAGGTGATTTCAAGTGGACCCGATACAGAAGAAAAAAATATAAAAAATACATTCTTAAAAATGATTTTAAATGCTAAAAAAGAAATTATAATTCAAACTCCATATTTTGTACCAGATAGTGCAATAATTGATGCACTTAAAATTGCACTTTTATCAGGGGTAAGAGTAAGAATTTTAATACCAGATAAACCAGATCATATGTTTATATATTGGGCAACCACATCTTATGCTGGTGAAATAATAGATGCAGGTGGAGAAGTTTACACATATAATAATGGATTTACACATTCAAAAGTTGTAATTGTAGATGATACTGTTTCATGTCTTGGTAGTGCTAATATGGATAATAGATCATTTTCATTAAATTTCGAAACAAATATAATAATTTATAGTAAAAAAGTAAATGCATCTCTTAAAGAACAGTTTGAAAAAGATATTTTAAATTCAAGTAAAATAACTATGGCTGATTATGAGCATAGAAAGATAATAGTAAAAATAAAAGAAGCTTTTTCAATTCTTTTTAGCCCGTTATTATGATTTTATTAACACAGATTTTTTAATTTGTGTTAATTTTTTTGATAAAAAATAGCATTTAATAAAAAACATAGTATTATACTATTAAATTATAATTTTATATAAAAGGAGATTGTATGAAAAAAGACGATGCCGTATCTCTTTCAGTAATAAAAAGATTACCGAAATATTTTAGATATCTTACTTCAATTGCCGATAAGGGAATTGTAAGGGTATCTTCTAAAGAACTATCATCAATTACAGGACTTACAGCAAGCCAAATCAGGCAAGATTTAAACCATTATGGTTGTTTTGGGCAACAGGGTTATGGATATAATGTAAAAGAACTTATAAATGAATTGTCAAAAATTTTAGGAATAGATAGAAAATACAAACTTATACTTATAGGATATGGAAATATAGGCCATGCATTATTTAACTATGAAGGTTTTTCTCAATCTGGATATACATTTGAAGCAATTTTTGATTCTAATCCTGAAAAAATAGGAAAAGAAATAGATGGAATTAAAATTTTTGATGTAAATGATTTAGAAAATTATCTGTCCGATAATGAAATTGATATTGCAGTTTTGTCAATACCAAAAGAAGATGCTCAAAAGGTTGCAAATGTATTATGTAAATCTAACATTGATGGTATTTGGAACTTCGCACCTGAAGATTTAAAAACAACAAATGGGGTTGTTCTTGAAAATGTTCATCTTGACGAATCACTTTATACATTGACATATTTTATAAACAATCCTCAGGATTATGTATTTGGAAACGAATAATGGCAGTATTATCGGTTTCCGATTTAAAAAAAGCTTACCCTACTAAAGAAATTTTTGAAAGGGTAAGCTTTCAAATAGAAAAAAGAGAAAAAGTAGGACTTATTGGGCAAAACGGCTCGGGAAAGACTACTCTTTTTAATGTGCTAACAAATAAAATATCATTTGACGAAGGAAAAATTTTTATACCAGCAGATGTTACTGTAGGATATTTGAAACAGCAAACTGATTTTGAAAGTGAAATGACAGTTTATGATTACTGCAAAAAAATATTTTCAAAACTATTAAAAATACAAAAAGATATTGAAGAACTTTCTAAAGAAATGGCATCTTTAAATATTTCACAAGAAAAACTTGAAGAGATTATGCAAGAGTATCAGAAAAAAACAGATTTTTTTGAAAAGCATAATGGATATGCCATAAATTCTGAAATTATTGGGACTTTAAAAGGTCTTGGTTTTAGCGATGATGAAATAAATAAAAAAATTTCACAACTTTCAGGAGGTCAGAAAGCTAGAGTTTCATTAGCATATCTTATGCTAGAAAAACCAGATCTAATTTTAATGGATGAGCCTACAAACCATCTTGATATGAAAGCTGTAAATTTTTTGGAAAATTTCATTAGAAATTTTTCAGGGGCTGTAATTGTAATAAGTCATGACAGATATTTTTTGGATAATACAACTACAAAAACACTTTTTATGACTGCAAATTCTTTAAATGTATATAACGGCAATTATACATATTTTAAAGAACAAAGAAAAAAAGAATTAGAGATTTTAAATCATCAGTATAAAAATCAACAAAAAGAAATTGAAAGACAAAAAGAAATAATAGAAAGATTTAAAAATCTTGGTGGTAGTAAAAGAAAAAGAGGAATTTCACAGTCAAAATCAAGACAGAAACTTCTCGACAAGATGAAAGTCATGGAAAAACCACAAGATGACGATAGAAAAATTTCAATAAGATTTAAACCTAGAATAGTATCGGGAATGGATGTCTTAAAGGCTGAAAATTTGGCAAAATCATATGGAAATGGAAATATATTTGAAAATTTAAATTTTGAAATCTTTAGAGGTGAAAGAGTCGCTCTAATTGGAGATAATGGAGTTGGAAAATCTACAATTTTTAATATAATTTCTGGTATTATAAATGACTATACGGGGAAAATTACTACAGGAGAATCTGTTAAAATAGGCTATTTTGATCAGGAGCAGAAAAATTTAGATTTAGAAAATACCGTAGTAGATGAAATACGGAGAGAATATCCTAAACTTACAATTTTTCAAATAAGATCATATCTTGCAAAATTTATGTTTAAATCTGAAGATGTATTTAGACAGATAAAAGAACTTTCAGGAGGGGAAAAAGCAAGAATTTCTCTTTTGAAAATGATGCTTTCAGATGCAAATCTAATTTTAATGGATGAGCCTACAAATCATCTGGATATATCATCAAAAGAAATACTTGAAGATGCTATATTAGCTTACGAAGGAACAGTTTTGTATATAAGCCATGACAGATATTTTATAAATAGAACTGCAACAAAAGTTCTTTATATGGAAAATGACCATATAGAAGAATATTTGGGAAATTTCGATTATTTTATTCAAAAGAAAAATGAATTAGAAGAAACAGAAGATATAACTAATAAAAAAACAAAAACACAAATAATAAAAGACAGAAAAAAAGAAAAAGAAAAACAGAAAGAAATAAGCTTAATAAAAAAAGAAGTAAAAAGAGTTGAAGAAAAAATATCGAAAATAGAAGAAGAAATAAAAAATTTATCTTTACTAACTTATGACGAAAATTTTTATGAAGATAAAGATAATGCAAAGGATATTCTACAAAAAATATCAAAATTTCAGCAAGAAAAAGAAATTTTATTTGAGAAATGGATGGAGATTTCCGAAAAACTTGAAGAAATTACAATAGAGAACTGAAAATATAAAAAATCAGTTCTTTTTTGATATGTTTTAAAATATAAATCAGGGTATATATTATAAATATGGAGGTTACTATGGCTTTGGCAAAGAAAATGATATGGTATGTTTTAACGATCATTTTTTTAATTTTTGGATCTTTCCTATTTTACTTTGCATATTCAGATTTAAAATTTAAAAAAGATATTTTAACCTTAGTTGAAACAGGAAAATACTCAAAAGAGATAACATTTACAATTGCTTCAATATTTATAGTTGTAGCTTTTATTTTTATAATAGATATATTTGTTCATAGACAGGAAAAATCAGAATATGTAGTTGTTTCAAACACGGGAAATATTTCAATAAGTCAGAATGCACTTCGCTCGAATACAAGATCGTCAGTTTTAAAATTTTCTTCTGTTGAGATGACAAAAAGTAAAGTTACAATCAAGAATGATGAATTAACAGCGGATGTAAAAGCAGACGTTTATAGTGATTATAACTTAAATGATTTGGGTAAAGACATTCAGTTTGAAATAGAAAACGGACTTAGAATAATGACAGGAATTGATAAAATCAAAGTAAATCTTACATTGAACAGAGAACAAAAAGCTCATGCAAGGGATGTGAAATGATGGAAAATAAAAACGAAAAATATGATTCTGATATTTATGAAATGTATAAACTTGAAATAGCAAGGCTAAAAAGAAGAAAAGAAAGAAATCAAAAATTAAAAAAATATTGGTTTTTTTATAAATATAGAATCATTTATATGTTTATAGCACTTATTACATCTATAAGTTTACTTAACATAGGGTTTTTAAAGACACTTTTAATATGGATTTTAATGCTTATAGGTTTTACCTTTGGATCTTGGAAAGATGGAAATGTAAAAACCTTAAAAAAATTGATAAAATTTTTTAAGAAATACTAAAAAAGGAGATAAAAATGAGTGAAAGTTTAGAAAATATAAAAGATAAAGAACAGATAAAACATGAAAGCAAGCTTACATTTGAAGATAAAGTAATAGCAAAAATTTCAAGAATATCAATAGAAAAAATTGATGGACTTCTTGAAATGAAAGGAAATTTATTCGATTCAGTAGCAGATAGGTTTACAAATGCAGACCAATCGACAGCAGGAGTTGATGTAGAAGTTGGAGAAAAGGAAGCAGCAGTAGACCTTCAAGTAATACTTGAATACGGTGTAAGTGCCGTAAAACTTTTTGAGGAAGTAAAAAAAGCAGTAAAAGAGAATGTGAAAAAGATGACAGGACTTGATGTCGTTGAAGTAAATGTACACATAGTTGATGTAATGACAAGAGAAGAATATAAAAATAAAAATATTAAAAAAGAATTAGAAAAATAAAAAAATATTTTAAAAATCGGTACAGAATAGTATCGATTTTTTTAATTAAAAATTAAAAATCTATTATATAGATAAAGGTATCATAATAAAATATAAATTAAAAAAGAAATGAGGAATATATGAACGAAAAAAACAAAAAGAATATAAAATTTATAATAGTAATTATAATTGTAGCTCTAGTTTCATTTAATACAGGTCTTTTTGTAAAATCAAATGTTTCAAATAAAAGTAAAGATAAAGAATTTTTGGGAAAATATAATGATCTTAAAGAAATAATTGATCAAAATTTTTTATTTGATTACGATAAAAAAAGCCTAAATGATGGAGCATACAAAGGAATGTTTCAAGCGCTGAATGATCCATATACCGAATATTATACTCCAGAAGAATTTAATGCTCTTTTGGAAGAAACAAGTGGAGAATTTGCAGGAATAGGAGTTGTTGTAAGTGCAAGCGATGAAGGGATGATAAAAGTAATAAATGTAATGAAAGATTCCCCTGCCGAAAAAGCAAAAATAATTCCTGGAGATTATATAATAAAAGTAGAAGGAGAAGAATTTGATGCAAATTCAATGGAAGATGCCATTTCAAAAATAAAGGGCGAAGAAAATACAAAAGTAAAACTTACAATTCTTAGAAATGAAAATAAAAAAAATCCAAAAGAAATAGAAAAAGAATTAGAAAGAAAAATAATTGAAGTTGATACAGTTCAAAAAGAAAGCTTTGATTACAAAGGTAAGAAAATTGGATATCTAAAACTTACAGAATTTGATGAAATAAGCCCAAAACAATTCTTTAAAAATCTTGATGAACTTGAAAATGAAGAAAAAATAGATGGACTAATAATAGATTTGAGAAATAATCCAGGCGGAATGTTAAGTGCATGTCTTGAAATAGCAGATAGATTTTTAGACAAAGGAATAATAGTTACTACAAAAGATAAAAATGGTAAAGAGATAGTAGAAAAAAGTGATGGAAACATCGATAAAATACCTTTAACAATACTTGTAAATGAAAATTCAGCATCCGCATCGGAAATCTTTTCAGGTGCTTTAAAAGATAGAAATAGAGCAAAAATAATTGGAAGAACAACGTATGGAAAAGGAATAGTACAACAAATCTTTCCTGTAAGTGAAGAAAATGACGGTGTAAAAATCACAGTAAGTGAATATTTCACACCATCTGGCAAAAAGATACACGAAAAAGGAGTAAAGCCAGATTACGAAGTTGAAAGTAAATTAAACGAAACAGAAGTTGGAGTAGAAAATATCGATAAAGATGATCAGCTTAAAAAAGCTATGGAAGTACTTTTTGAAAAAATAAAATAAAAATTTGACAAAATAAAAAAAGGGAAGTATCTTTAAGAGGTAATCACATCGAAAAAGAAGTCGAAAGTAAAGAAAAAATAAAAAAAAATAAAAAAAAATTTGACAGAGAAAAAACGGTGTGGTATACTTTAGAAGTCAATCAAGAGTTGACAGAAATGAACCTAAAAAAATAAATAAAACAATGACTTTGAGTAATCAAAATGAATCGTCAGAATCAAACAAACTAAAA
>JALEKO010000044.1 GCA_022769085.1 Peptoniphilaceae bacterium | reverse complement strand
AATTTAAACATCTATTTAAATGATTTCTGTAACAAAAATTCAATTGAAAGAGTAGATGTTTTATCTGGCTCTATTGATGCTGTTTCAAAAAAATTAAATAAAAAACCAAATTTGGAAGTTTCTTCCAAATTTTTGTATGACAGTGAATACTTTAGGCAATTTGATGCCGTTGAATTTGCTATAAAATATGACGACGGAAAAGATTTTAAAGCTCTGAAATTATGTGATATTGCATTAATTGGTCTTTCAAGAACTACAAAAACTCCTTTGTCGATTTATCTTGCAAGTAAAGGATATAAAGTTGCAAATATTCCTTTAGTCTTGGAGAGTGCTGTTCCCAAAGAACTTTTTGAAGTAGATGCAAACAAAATATTTGGTCTTACTTTAGATAAGGATCATATGGTTAAAATCAGAAGAGAAAGATTAAAACTTTTAAATTTACCTGAAGATTCACAATACAGCAATCCAGTTAGAATTGATGAAGAGATAGCCTATGCTGAATCCATTATGGAGGAGATTGGTTGCACAAAAATTGATGTAACCGGTAGAGCACTTGAAGAAAGTGCCGACATAATTTTAAGTCAGATACTTAAAAATGAAAGGAGAAAAGATGACTGATAAATTTGTTTATGACTTTAAAGAAGGAAATAAAGACATGCGTGACCTTCTTGGAGGAAAGGGAGCTAACCTTTCTGAAATGACAAATCTTGGAATTAACGTACCACAAGGATTTACTGTTACAACCGAGGCTTGTACAAGATTTTACGAAGAAGGAAGAAAACTTTGGGATTCTTTAAAAGAAGAGATAGAAGTTCACAAAAAAGAATTAGAAAAAATAAACAACAAAAAATTCGGAGATAACGAAAATCCTCTCTTAGTTTCTGTAAGAAGCGGTGCACCTATTTCTATGCCTGGAATGATGGATACAATTCTTAACTTAGGATTAAATGATGAAGCTGTTTTAGGACTTGCAAAATTGACACAAAACGAAAGATTTGCATATGACTCATACAGAAGATTTATTCAAATGTTTGCCGATGTTGCAATGGGAGTTGATAAAGAAAATTTTGAAGAAGTTCTAAGTGCAAAGAAAAAAGAAAAAGGCGTTGAACAAGATACAGAACTTGATGCTGATGATTTAAAAGATGTTGTTGAAAAATACAAAGAAGTATACAAAAGAGAACTTAAAGAAGAATTTCCACAAGATGCAAATGACCAATTAGAAAAAGCAATTTCTGCAGTATTTGCTTCATGGAATAATGAAAGAGCAATTCTCTACAGAAAATTAAATGAAATTGATGATTCAATGGGAACAGCTGTAAATGTTCAGACAATGGTATTTGGAAACATGGGAAATACTTCAGGTACTGGAGTTGCTTTCTCAAGAAACCCAGCAACTGGTGAAAACAAGCTTTTTGGTGAATATTTAATTAATGCTCAAGGTGAAGATGTTGTAGCTGGAGTTCGTACACCTCAAGAAATCGCAACACTTCATGAAGCAATGCCTACAGTTTTCGATGAATTTGCAAGCATTTCTGAAAAACTTGAAAATCATTATAAGGATATGCAAGATATGGAATTTACAATTGAAAATGAAAAATTGTATCTTCTTCAGACAAGAAATGGAAAAAGAACAGTTCAAGCTGCAGTTAAAGTAGCAGTTGATATGGTTCATGAAGGACTAATTGATAAAGAAACAGCAATTACAAGAATTGAGCCAAAAGATTTAGATGGTCTCCTTCACCCTACATTTAGTGAAGAAGCTCTTAAAAATGCAGAAGCTATAACAAAAGGTCTTGCAGCAAGTCCAGGAGCTGCTACAGGAAAAATTGCTTTTGAAGCAAGAGAGGCCAAAGAAAGAAATGATAAAGGAGAAAAAGTTGTTCTTGTAAGAGAAGAAACATCTCCTGAAGATCTTGAAGGAATGGTTTCAGCAGAAGGAATCTTAACAGCAAGAGGTGGAATGACATCACATGCCGCAGTAGTAGCAAGAGGAATGGGTAAATGCTGTGTATCTGGTGCACACGACCTTATTGTTGATGCAAAAAATAGAACAGTTACAGTTAATGGAAAAACTTATGGAGAAAATGATGTCATTTCAATCGATGGAACATCTGGTTTAGTTTATGACAAAGAACTTGAGATGGTTGCTCCAACTCTTGAAGGAGATTTTGGAGAATTCATGCAATGGGTTGATGAAATCAAAGATATGAAAGTAAGAACAAATGCAGATACTCCAAGAGATGCTGCTCAAGCTTTGGAATTTGGTGCTGAAGGAATAGGCCTTTGCAGAACTGAACACATGTTCTTTGAAAAAGACAGAATATTCCAAGTTAGAAGAATGATTTTAGCTGATAATGTTGAAACAAGAAAAGATGCATTAAATAATATTCTTCCTTTACAGGAACAAGATTTCTATGAAATTTACTCATTAATGAAAGAAAGACCAGTAACTGTAAGACTTTTAGATCCACCACTTCATGAATTCCTTCCAAAAGGAAAAGAGGAAATTGAAGAACTTGCAAAAGACCTTGGAAAAACAGTTGATGAAGTAAATGCAAGAATTGCTGAATTAGCTGAAGTTAACCCAATGTTAGGATTTAGAGGATTAAGACTTGCAGTTGCATATCCAGAAATTGCTCAAATGCAAGCAAGAGCAATTACTCAAGCAGCTCTTAGAGTTAAAGAAGAAGGAGTAAATATTGTTCCTGAAATAATGATTCCACTTTCATCAGACTCTAAAGAACTTGCTTATGTTGAAAAGATTGTAAAAGAAGAAATTGAAAAAGTATTTGAAGAAAAAAATGATAAGGTTGATTACTTACTAGGAACAATGATTGAAACACCTAGAGCAGCTCTTACTTCAGATGAAATTGCTAAAGAAGCAGATTTCTTCAGTTTTGGAACTAATGATTTAACACAGATGACATTTGGATATTCAAGAGATGATGCTGCAAAATTCCTTGATATTTATCTTGAAAAAGGAATTTTTGAAAGAGATCCATTCCAAGTTTTAGATCAAGATGGTGTTGGTAAACTCGTAAAACTTGCAGTTAAACAAGGAAGAGAAAATAATCCTAATATCCACCTTGGAATATGTGGAGAACACGGTGGAGAACCTAAAACTGTTAAATTCTTATACAATGTAGGACTTGATTATGTTTCATGTTCACCATTTAGAGTTCCAATTGCAAAACTTGCTGCTGCTCAAGCAACAGTTGAAAAGAAAAATAAATAATTTCTTTAATATTTTATTATAAAGATTCTATTTAAAAATTAATCGGCATAAATATAAAGTTATGCCGATTTTTTAAATTAAAGTTACCAAAATTCTAACATTATATAAAAATAAATTAATTTTTTAGTATTTCAATTTGGAGTTAATATGAAATTTGAAATAGAAAAAAAGGCAATTAAATTTTTAAAAGAAAAAAATATAAATACAATTTATGTAAAATCAACTGTGAGAAATTCAGGGTGTTGTTGTATTCCAAAAAATTGTATTGATGTATATACAAAAAAAATTCAAGGGAATTTTTTAGAAAGCCAATTTGATTTTATAAAAATAAAATATGATCCTTCAATTAGTTTTTTCTTTGAAAAAAATGAAATTTTAAAAATAAAATTAATAAATTTAGGATTAAAAAAATTTTTATATGTTGAAAATGAAATAAATATTCTAAAGTAGTATTTAAAAAGACCACGAAAGTTAAATTCTTATAACATAACTTTTGTAGTCTTTTTATTTAAAATATTAAATTTATCCTAAAATAGTTTCATCAATTTTTTTACCCATTGATTTTGAAATTTTAGGAACAGCTATAAAGTAAATAGCTGCACAAATAACACCAATAATGTATCCTACAGTTGAAGGAAGGTGTAAACCTATATCAGATATTGAAATGAATGTCATAACAATAAAGCAATAAAATGTACCTGGAATATGTGTCATAAGGTAAGCTTTTTTGTAATGATATAGATAAGATGTTGCAACTGCAAGTGCAAATATTGCTACAAATTGGTTTGTAAATCCAAAATATCTCCATAAAATGTTAAATCCATTAGGATTTGTTTTTGCAAAATAAAGTATTAAAACTGCTGGTATGAAAATTACAAGCGAAATTCCAATTCTTTTCTTTACATCTTTCTGATCTATTTTCATCTGTTCAGCAATTATAAGTCTTAAAGCTCTAAAGCTTGTATCACCTGAAGTAATTGGAAGAACTATTACTCCAATTATTGCAAGAAGTCCTCCTATATTTCCCATAAACTTTCTTGAAATTTGTCCAACCATAAGTGTTGCACTTGTATCAAGTGCCTGACCTTGTGAAAACAATACAATAGCTCCTCCAGCCCATGCCATTGCAATTAAGCCTTCAACAACCATTGATCCAAAGAAAACTGATCTTCCTTGTTTTTCATTATCTACAGTTCTTGAAATAAGTGTAGATTGTGATCCATGGAATCCTGAAAGTATACCACATGCAACAGTTATGAAAAATGAAGGGATAAACTTCTGTCCTAAAGGATGTTCTGCAAGGAGACCTTGACCTTCAAATGTCATATGTCCTGAACCAAATCTTAAAATTCCAATAAAAACACCTATTGCGGAAATTAACAAAAATAACCCAAATACAGGATATATTCTTCCAATAATTTGGTCAATTGGTAAAACTGTACTTAATATGTAGTAAATAAAAATAACTGCATAAATAATCCAAATTATATTATTGTTTACATCAAGGTGTAAAATTTCACCTACTATAAGATCTCCTGGTGTATATACAAAAACTACTCCCGTAAGCAATAATAGTATTGCAACAATAACATTATAAAATCTTTTTATTCCCTTTCCAAGGTATTTTTCAACTAATGCTGGTATCTGTGCCCCACCATTTCTCATTGAAATCATTCCATTAAAGTAATCATGTACACTGCCTGCAAAAATATTACCTAAAGGTATTGCTAAAAAAGCAATTGGTCCAAATAAAATACCTTGAATAGGTCCTAAAATTGGTCCTGTACCAGCTATATTTAATAGCTCTATAAGTGCATTTTTCCATTCTGGCATTGCAACATAATCTATTCCATCGGCTTTTTCAACTGCTGGAGTTTTTCTATCATCTGGTTGAAAAGTATTATCAACAATTTTAGAATAAAATATTCCTCCGACAATTAAAATTGCCACACCAACTAAAAATAACGCCATATTTACCTCCTAAAAAATCGTTATCTCTTATATAAGATTAAACCTAATTCATTTTAAATGCAAATATTTTTAATTATTTGAGATAAAATCTTTTTTTGGAATTGAGATTATAAAAGTTGAACCAACATTTATCTGACTTTTTACTTCTATTCTATAATTTAAGTAATCAATTATATGTTTTACAATTGAAAGCCCAAGTCCTGTTGAATTATATGCACTTGCCCTTGATTTGTCGACAGTATAAAATCTTTCAAAAATTCTATCAAGTTTATCTTTTTCAATTCCAATTCCTGTATCTTTTATAGATATATTTATATACTCATCTTCAAAAAAATCTAAAACTATTTTTCCTTTTGGCTTATTATATTTTATTGCATTTTCAAAAAGGTTTGATAAAAGGTCATTAAAAAGGCTTTCAACTGTGCTTATTTTTAAATTTGGGATATTGTTAATTACTTCTATATTTTTATCATTTATAATCTTTTGATCTTTTTCTATTATAATTTCTATTATTTCTTTTATATTGCATACTTTTCTATCAACTTTTTCTATACTTTCATCAAGTTTTGATAGTTTAAGTATGTCATTAATCATATTTAAAAGTCTATTTCCCTCTTTATGAATTATAGATGCAAATTTTTTTATATCATTTTCTTTTACAAATCCATTTTCAATCATTTCAGCATACCCATTTATGCTTGTTAATGGTGATTTAAGTTCATGAGTTACATTCGATGTAAATTCTCGTCTCATTATCTCTAGCTTTTTATTTTCGGAGTTATCTAAAAAAAGTATTAAAACAACATTTTTATATTCTCCAAAATTTGAAGGCTCAAAATAGACTTTTATATCCTTTTTACCGATTTTCATATCAAACTGAATATTTTTTTTATGTAAAATACAATCTTTTACCTTTTCATAAAATTTTTGATCATTTAAAAGTCCATATAAACTTTTAATTTCATTTGTATCTTTATTAAAGATATTGTCAATTGCAGGATTTTTAAATTTTATAAATAAATCGTTATCTACAACAAGTAAACCTTCATTCATATTTTTTACTATTTCCCACATAAACTCATCTTTGCCTTCTAAATTTTCAATTTTTTTATTTAAAAAATTTGTAGTTTCATTTATTTTTTTTAGCGGTTTTTTTATTTCTTTTAGCCTATAATCTATTTCAAAATCTGTTATTTTATTTTGATTTTCAGCTAAAATATTAAAATAGCTTAATATTTTATTTAAAAATTTATTAATTAGATATGAACAGAAAAAATATGATATTATAAAAATTAAAGCAATAATAAAATAATTTATAAAATTATACGTACCAAATAAATTATTTTTAAGCCTAAGTGTTAGTATATTTTTATTTTTTTTAGTCAAAATATATTTATATTGTTCGTTTTCCTCTTTTATTTTATCAGTAGAACTATAAATAATATTTTTACTATTTTTATATATAATACTAACATCTTTATTTTCTTTATCAAAATCTGAAAGAATTTCTATAAAATTTTGATTTTTCTCCTGAAATAATAAAAAGTTCATTGATTTTTCTAGATAATTCATGTTATTTTTATTATCTTTTTTAACACCTATTATTTGTAAAATAATAATTAGCACAAAAAAAGCCGTTAAAAACACGGCTAATATATAATTTTTAATTTTCTTAATCATTCAAGTCTCCGAATCTATAACCAAGATTTCTTATTGTCTGAATATATTTTCCACTATCTTTTAATTTAGAACGTAAAGATGCAATGTGAACATCAACAGTCCTTGTTTCACCCTCGTAGTCATATCCCCAAATTCTATATAAAAAATTTTCTCTTGTAATCACATTTTCAATATTTTGCATAAAATATTTCAACATTTCAAATTCTTTATACGTTAGATTTATTTCTTCACTTGAAACAACTACTTTTCTTTTTTTCTCATCCAAAGTAATTTCTTTAAATTTTAAAATTTCTTCTTTAGATTTTGATGTTCTTCTTAATAATGCCTTTACTCTACTTAAAAGTTCAAGAACTGAAAAAGGCTTTGTTATATAATCATCTGCTCCATTTTCAAACCCTGTAAGTTTATCATACTCTGTGCTTTTTGCCGTAAGCATTATAACTGCTATGTCTTTTGTAAAATTATTTCTTCTTATATCTTTTAGAATTTCAAAACCATTTTTACCAGGCAGCATAACATCTAGCAAAACTAAATCTGGTTTATTGTCAATTATCTTCTGGTTTACTTCTAAACCATCAGAAAATCCTTCAACTTCATAGTCTTTTTCTTTTAATGCATATTCAATTAATTTTCTTATAGATTCATCATCTTCAACAATGTATATCACAATTTCTCCTAAATTTCTATTGTAGATTTACAAATTCTTTCGCATCTATCTCCTATTCTCTCAAAATATTTAAAAAGCAAAACTAAGTCTGCAAGTTGCATTGCAGTAATGTTTTTTTCATTTGTTTCAAACACAATTTCATCAACAGTTTTTGCAAATAATGAATCAACTTTTTCATCTTCTGTGATAACTTCATTTGCAATAGATTTATTTAAGTTTAGATATGCATCATTAGACTTTTTAAGCATTTCAGATAAAATAGATAAAAATTCATTTAATGTATTACCTAGCTTTTTACTTAATTTTAAATTAATAAGTATTAATACACTTTCAGTAATATGACTATATATTTTTTTTAAAGAATTTGCAATCTCAATACTTGACTGTAAAAATCTAAGATCTCCTGCTACTGGCTGTTGTGTTAGCATAAGAGTTAAAATATCAGCATTTATATTATCAATTTGTCTATATACAAAATCTTCATTATCTGCGATTTCTCTTAAAATATTTTCATCAGAATTTTCAGTGTAACTTTCATATTGTTCTAAAACAGAAACACAATATTCTCCAACTTTTACAAGATTTCCTCTTATATTTTTAAGTGAATTATCAAATCTTTTTCTCATCATCCAAACCTTCCTGTTATATATTCTTCAGTTTTCTTATTTTCAGGATTACTAAATATTTTTTTTGTTTCTGAAAATTCTATTAAATCTCCAGAAAGAAAAAATGCCACTTTATCGGAAATTCTTGCTGCTTGTTGCATATTATGGGTTACTATGATTATAGTGTATTCTCTTTTTAAATCCATTGCTAGCTCTTCAATTTTCCCTGTAGAAATAGGGTCTAATGCAGAAGTTGGTTCATCCATAAGAATCACTTTAGGATTTACTGATAGAGTTCTTGCAATACAAATTCTCTGTTGCTGTCCTCCTGAAAAACTCCATGCGTTTTTATTTAATTTGTCTTTTACTTCATCCCAAACAGCAGCCTTTTTAAGAGAAGTTTCAACTATTTCGTCAAGTTTATCTTTATCTTTTATGCCGTGAATTCTTGGAGCATAAGCAATATTATCATATACAGACTTATAAAATGGGTTTGGAGTTTGAAAAACCATACCAACGTTTTTTCTAAGTGAATTTATATCAATATTATTATCGTTTATATTTTTTGAATTAATCAATATATCGCCAGTAATTACACAACCATCTATTAAATCATTCATTCTGTTTAAGCATTTTAATACAGTTGATTTTCCTGACCCAGAAGGCCCTATAAATGCTGTAATTTCATTTTTTTCTATATCCATGCTTATATCTTTTAAAGCATGAAAATCTCCATAATTTAAATTTAAATTTTTAATTTCTATAAAACTCATTTTCCCACCTGAAATTATTTTTCAACTAACATATTTCCCAATTTCTCGCTTATTAAGTTTACAAGAATTACAAATACCAAAAGTACAACTGCAGTTGCATATGATTCTTTTACGTACAACCCTTCAGTAGATAGCTGATACATATGTACTGCAAGTGTTCTTGAAGATGACAATAAATTTTTGGGAATTTGAGCAACAGTTCCCATTGTATAAATTAGTGCTGCACTTTCTCCAATTATTCTTCCTGTAGACAAAAATACTCCTGATAAAATTCCAGGAAGAGCTTCTGGAAGTATTACTTTAAATATTGTTGAACTCTTTGTAGCTCCCAAAGCAAGCGATGCATCTCTTTGTAATGTATTTACAGAATTTATTGCATTTTCAGAAGTTCTTATAATTGTAGGTAAAATCATTATTGAAATCGTAAAAACACCAGATAACAAAGAATACCCCATTTTAAGCGATGATACAAAAAGTAACATTCCAAAAAGTCCGTAAACAATTGAAGGAATTGCTGCAAGAGTTTCAGTTGCAAATCTAATTATAGTTACAAATCTTTTACTTTTTGCATATTGTGCAACATAAATAGCTGTAAATATTCCAACGGGTAAAGTTAAAATAAACGATAAAACTATTGTAAATAATGTTGTTATAACTGAAGAAACCAAAGATTGATTTTCAGTTGAATATGTCCGTTCAAAAAGCTTAGGGCTTAAATTTGGAATTCCCATAATTAAAATATATACTATTATTCCCAAAAAAATTAAATTTGTAATCAATGTAAGAGTATATACAATTGGCTTACCAATTTTTCTAATCATTTCATTTTCTCCTCTGATTTATTTCTTATTATATTAAATAGAATATTTATAATAAGAATAAAAACAAAAAGTACCATTCCCGTTGCAATAAGAGCTTCTCTATGAATACCAGTTGCATAACCCATTTCAAGAACGATATTTGTAGTCATAGTCCTAACACCGTCAAGTATTGAGCTAGGCATTCTTGCTTGATTTCCAATTACTAAATATACAGCCATTGTCTCTCCAATACTTCTTCCAAGCCCTAAAATAACTGCTGAAAATATTCCAGCTTTTGCTGCAGGTAACATAATTTTAAAAATTGTTTCTTCTTTTGTAGCTCCAAGAGCAAGTGATGCTGTATAAAAATATTGTGGAAGGGCTTTAAGGCTTGATGATGATATATCAACAATTGTTGGAAGAATCATTATAGAAAGTAAAATTGATGCACTTAATATATTCATTCCACTATCTGCAGATGGTATTTTTGAAATAATCGGAACTATAACCATCATTGCGAAAAATCCATATACAACAGATGGAATCCCTGCCATTAAATTAACTATGTCTGTTAAGATTTTTTCCTTTTTGCCAGCATAATAAGCAATATATACCGCAAGACAAATTCCAAATGGAAAAGAAAACAAAATAGAAAGAACTGTTACAATAATTGAGCCAACAATCATTGGTAAAATACCAAATGATTGAGGACTATTACTTGGTGACCAGTCAGTACCTGTTATAAACTTTATAAGTCCATATTTATTTACAAATGATATTCCAGTTTTAAAGATAAAGAAACATATTATAAATATCAAACTTATAGAAAGTATAGCAGAAATTAAAAAGATCACATTGAAAATTTTATCTTTTGTATTTTTCATAAAAATTCCGCTTTACTTAATTTCGGATGTACTTTTTATTTCGCCTTTATAAATTTTTAAAATAGTATCTGTATTTAAATCTTCAAGAGACGATTTTTTATTTACAATTACTGCAATTCCGTCTTTAGCAAGAACATCAGATGTAAAATCTTTATTTTCATCATCAGAAAGTTCTCTTGAAACCATTGCAATTTGTGCTTGACCGTCATTTACAGCATTAAGACCTTCTGTAGAACCTATTGATTGAAGTTCAACACTTACATCTGGCTGTACTTTTTTGTATTCTTCAATTAATTTTTCCATAAGAGGTGAAACTGAAGTAGATCCTGCTATTGTTACTTTTCCAGATAAACCATCTTTCTTTTGATATTCTTTTTTATCACTTGATGAAATATATCCATTATCATCTACAATATTGCTTATATCGCTTGATAATATATAATTTAAAAAGTCTTTAGCCTCTTCAGGAAGATCTTCATTCTTTTTATATGCTATGTTAAATGGTCTTTGAAGTTTATAAGATCCATCTTTTACATTTTCTTTATTTGCTTCCACCCCTTCAATTTTTACAGCTTTAACTGTATCATTAAGCGATCCTAAAGAAATATATCCAATAGCTCCTTCTTGCAAAGAAACCTGTTGCATTACAGCATTTGTAGAATTTTGAACGGATGCTTCTTTTGTTGTTAAATCTTTTTTATTACCATCTTTTTCTTCTATAAGACCTATTATCTCTGAAAATGCTCCTCTTGTTCCCGAACCATCTTCTCTAGTTATTACTTGGAAAGTATAATCTTTTGTATCTACTTTTTCATCTTTATCTGAAGAAGACTTTTCAGATTGAGCTTGTACTGATTTATTATTATTTTCTTCACTTGAATTACTTCCTTCACCACCACATGATGTTAACAAGAATGCCAAAGAAAGTACACTTGCAATAATTTTTACATTTTTCATGATTATCTTTTTTCTCCTTTTTTACTTTTATATTTTGTAAAAACATTTTACGGTTAGGTTATTATGAAAATATAATACATATGTAAAATATTTGTAAAATAATTAATCAAATTATTTTTGATATTTTTAAAAAAAAATATATACTTATAAAGTAGAAAAAATTAAGGAGAAAAAAATGGAAAAACTATTTATACCTGAAGGGTACGTAAGTGAGAAAGATATTTACAAAACACAAAAAGTAATAAAAAGAATTAAAGACTTCTTTGAAATAAGTCTTTCACACAATTTAAATTTAAAAAGAGTTTCAGCACCGCTTTTTGTAACAAAAAATTCAGGACTTAACGATGATTTAAATGGAATTGAAAGACCTGTAGATTTTACTGTAAATGAAAATAATTCTCCTCAACTTCAAATTGTGCATTCACTTGCAAAATGGAAAAGATATGCACTTAAAGAATATGGTTTTAATACTTACGAAGGGCTTTATACTGATATGAACGCTATTAGAAGAGATGAAGAAGTTGATAATATACATTCATATTATGTTGACCAACGGGATTGGGAAAAAGTAATAAAACCTGAAGATAGAAATATAAATTTTTTGAAAGAAACGGTTAAAACAATTTATTCAACTCTTAAAGCACTCGATGAATATACATCAACTCAAATTGCAGAAAAACCTATCTTGCTACCTGAAAATATTAAATTTATTACGACTCAAGAACTTGAAGATAGATTTCCTTCACTTTCACCAAAAGAAAGAGAAGATAAAGCAGCTGAAGAATATAAAGCTTTCTTCTTGATGCAGATAGGAAAAAATTTAAATTCTGGAAAAAAACATGATGGAAGAGCACCAGATTATGATGATTGGTCTTTAAATGGGGATATAATTGTATATAACCCTATATTAAATTCAAGTTTTGAATTATCTTCAATGGGAATAAGGGTTGATGCTGACACATTAAAAAAACAGCTACAGATTGAAAATAAAAGTGAAAGATTAAATTTACCATTCCATAAAGCCTTAATTGAAGGTAACCTTCCTCAAACAATCGGAGGCGGAATAGGTCAATCAAGACTATGTATGTTTTTTATGCAAAAAGCACACATAGGTGAAGTTCAAGTTTCATATTGGTCTGATGAAATTAGAAATAAACTAAAAGAAAGTGGAATTTTTTTACTTTAAAATAAATATTTGAATTTTAAAATTTTACAAATCAAAACTACCAGCTAAGCTGGTAGTTTTAATTTGTACTTTTAACACTAACACTTTAGATTTTGAGTACCATTAAATCAAATTACATACTACTTACGCAGCTAATCCGTTAAATTGTATTAGAATACTAAAGTTATTTTCCTTATTCTTAATTTTTTCCCTTACATTATCTGAAATCAAAAGCCTATAAGTTATTTTCCAATTCCAAAATCATATCATCAATAGAATAAGTTTTTGGGGTTTCTTTGAAATTTTCTAAAGCTTTCATAAATATTGAATAATCAAACTCATCTTCAATTTGTTTAGCCAAAGCTAACTTAAAAAGTTCAGATAAACTTTTACCAGTATGTTTAGAATGAGTTTTAAAAATTTTGCTTTTTTCTTAATTTAACCTTAATGATACAAGGCTCATAAAACCATACTTATTTTTGTTCACATTGTAATATATTTTAATAATAAAGTCAATGTATATAAAAAGAGCCACCACAACTGATGACTCCTTATATCTATAAAAAACTTATACATATTATTTTTCTAACTTTTTTTATCCTCTATAAGTCCTATTAAATCACCTAAATTTTTGAATAATGATATTACATATGTTTTTTCTGAACTTCATTAACAAGTCCTAAAAGTTTTATAAGTCTTCTTTCTTCATTATTAACTTTTTCTCTTCCTAGGTCAGTTATTATATAATTTACTTTATTTGCTTTTTGTGAGCTTTGTTTAATCCAACCTTTTTCAAGCATTTTATTTATTGCACCATATAAAGTTCCCATACCTAAGCTGATCTTTCCATCTGTCATTTTTTCAATGAGTTTTTTTACACCATATCCATGTAGCTCATCATATAGACTTAGAAGAATTAATAGAGAAGTTTCTGTTAATGCTCCACTTTGTAAATTATCTCTCATACTTACCACCTTGTTAATAAATCATATTTAAACTATTATAATTTCAATTTGATTAAATCTATCATTTCTTTAAACTCTTTATGAATATTTGCATGAAAATATTTGATATTTTTATTTTTATCTACAAAACCTAAATTCATACAATGTAAAAATGGATGATTTACTTTATATTTTTCTTTTCTATTTGAATACAAAGGATCACATAATAAAGGATGATTTATGTACCCCATATGTACCCTAATTTGATGTGTTCTTCCTGTTTTTATTTTTATTTTAACCAAAGAAAAATCTTTAGTTTGATCTAAAACTTCATAAAAACTTATTGCTTCTTTTCCATTTTTATCTGCAATCATTTTTTTTCTGTGAATATTATCTCTTGAAATTCCTATATCAATTTTGCCTTGTGTATTATCAAAATTCCCATGCACTATTGCTATATATTCTTTTAAAATTTCATGTTTTTTAAAAAGATCTTTAAAATATAAATGAGTCTCATTATTTTTTGCAATAATCATAAGTCCTGTTGTATCTTTATCTAATCTATGAATTATTCCAGGTCTATCTTTACCAGATATGTCAGATAGATTTTTGTATTTATACAAAAGTCCATTCACTAATGTTCCACTTACTATCTTCCCTGCAGGATGAACAATCGTATTAATATCTTTATCTATCAATGCATAATCATCATTTTCATATACTATTTTTAATTCCATCTTCTCTGGATTTATATCATATTTATGAAAAATTGCATCATTTATATTTATTTCATCAAATTTTTTTATTTTATAGCTTGGCTTTTCAAATTTTCCATTAACATCTATTTCTTTATTTTTAATGAAAAAATTTATATCATCACGTGATTGATTTTCAAGTTTTAGCGATAAAAATTTATCAAGTCTTATATTTTCTATTTCAGAAATTATTTTCATTTATACTTTCAATCTTTCTTTATCTCTATAAACTTCATCTATTACAGCCGACCCTAAACAAACATCTCCAAAATACAAAACTGCTTGTTGCCCTGGTGTTACGGATGCAACATTATCATATGTTATCTTTACATTACTTTCACTTAAAAATTTAACATGTACTTTTATATCTTTTTGTCTGTATCTAAATTTTGCAGAGCAATCAAATTCATTTGGTAAACTATAGGTGAAAGTTTGTGAAAATCCACTTGCAAGTAGCATGTTTGAATATAAATGGAAATCATTTTTTCCTTGACAGACAATTAGTTCATTTTTATTTAAATCTTTTCCACAAACATACCAAGCATCGCCGTCTCCACCAATTCCAAGCCCTCGTCTTTGTCCTATTGTATGATACATAAGTCCATTATGTTTTCCAACTATATTTCCTTCTGTATCAACTATTTTACCTGGCTTTGCTGGTAAATATTCAGATAAAAACTCTTTAAAATTTCTTTCTCCTATAAAGCAAATTCCTGTTGAATCTTTTTTCTTGGCTGTTGCTAAATTTTGTTCATTAGCAATTCTTCTAACTTCATTTTTAGTTAATTCTCCAACAGGAAAAATTACATTTTTTAATTGATTTGGAGAAAGCTGACTTAAAAAATAGCTTTGATCTTTATTTGAATCTACTCCTCTTAATAAATATCTAATATTATTTTTTTCTTCAATTCTTGCATAATGACCAGTTGCAAGATAATCAGCCCCTAAATCCATAGCATAATTTAGAAAAGACTTAAATTTAATTTCTTTATTACACATTACATCTGGATTTGGAGTTCTTCCTCTTTTATATTCATCTAGAAAATATGAAAAAACCCTATCATAGTATTCTTTTTCAAAGTTTACTGAATAGTAAGGAATATCTAGCTGTTCACAAACTAAAACTGCATCTTTGTAATCTTCTTCAGCAGTACAATATCCATTTTCATCTGTATCATCCCAATTTTTCATAAATATTCCTATTACTTCATATCCATCTTCTTTTAAAAGATAGGCAGCAACTGAACTATCCACACCACCAGACATTCCTATTACAACTTTTCCTTTTTTAATCATTTTTCCTCTTTTCAAACAATTTTTTAAGTACATCAAATGCTTCATCTACATCATCTGTAGTATTTTTAAATCCAAAACTAAACCTTACTGAATGTTTTGCTCGTTCTTCATTATACATTTTTTCTATTACTTTACTTGGGTTTAAACTACCTGCACTACATGCACTGCCTGCAGAAACTGCAATTGAGTTAAGATCCATATATGTTAGAAGAAACTCAGTACTTACCCATGGAAGATATAAATTTAAAATATGATCTGAAGATTTTTCTGTATTTCCATTTATTTGATAATCAAATTTATTTTCATTAAGTTTTTTTAGAAAATAGTTTTTGATTTTTTTTATATGTTCCCTTTCTTTTTCAGCTTTTTCTATCGCTTTAGCCATCGTAAATGAACCTATTACAAAAGATGTTCCACCTCTTTTTTCTCTTTCCTGTTCTCCACCATAAATTAAATTTGAAAATTTTCCTTTCCAATATAATATACCAAATCCGTTTATTCCACCTATTTTATGACCTGATAAGCTTAAGGAATCACAATGTAATTTTTTTACATCTATATCAAAATGTCCAAGTGCTTGTGTTGCATCTATATGAAAATGTATTTTCTTATCTTTTAAATAATCTCCTATCTCATAGACTGGTTCAATTGCTCCAGTTTCATTATTAACAAACATAACACAAACCAATTTTGTATTTTCATCTATGTTTTTAATTACATCACAAGAATCTATTATTCCATCTTTATTTGGATTTACATAAATTACATCTTTAAAATTCATATTTTTTATAGAATTTAAAATCGAATCATGTTCTATACTTGTAGTTATTATTTTAGTATTTTCAAAATTTCTTAAAACAGTATTATTACTTTCACTTGCACCTGATGTAAAATATATTTCATTAAAGTTTGCATTTAATTTTTTAGAAATAATTCTTCTAGATTCATCCATTATTTTTCTTGAATCTCTACCATAAGAATGCAAACTGTTTGGATTACCATTAAATTTTTCAAAATTTTCAATTACTTCTTCAAAAATTTCTTTTCTTTTCAAAGATGTTGCCGCATAGTCAAAATATATCATTTTTACCTCTAATGTATTTTATGATTATATATTATTATATTGTTTTTAAATAAGAACCAAAAAATTTCTCAAAACATAACATAAATAATTTATTGTTTATATTTGTGTTAAACAATAAAAAGACCCTAAAACAAATATTTTTAAGGTCAAAAATTTTATAAATTATTTTTATTTTTGTAAATTTCAATCCGCTTTTCATCTTCTTCTGTTAAAGAATATTTTGATTGATCTGTTAAAATTTCTGCTTCATCATCTCTTATAACAATCTGATGTTCAAATTGACAAGACATGGAATGGTCTTTTGTTCTTGCTGTCCATCCATTTTCGTCAATAGTGCATTTCCAATCTCCAATATTAATCATTGGCTCAATTGTAATAACCATCATATTCTCAAGTCTTTGACCTCGATGAGCTTTTCCATAATGTGGAACTTGTGGATCCTCATGCATCTGATCTCCTATTCCATGTCCTACAAAATCTCTTACCACAGAAAATCCGTTTGATGTTACATAGCTTTCAATTGCATTGCCAATGTCACCAATTCTATTTCCTGATTTTGCCTCTTTTATTCCTCTTTTAAGGCTCTCTAAAGTTACTTCCATTAATTTTTGATTTTCATCTGAAAGTTCTCCTACAGCATAACTCCAGCAAGAATCTGCAAGGCCACCATTTAAATTTACTACATTGTCAATAGAAATTATATCTCCATCTTTGAGTTTATAATTTGACGGAAATCCATGGCATATTTCATCATTTACTGATGTACATAATGAAAACGGAAAACCTTCATAGTTTAATTGAGCAGGAACTGATTTTTTATAAATCATAAAATCATGTGCAAATTCATCAAGTTGCTTTGTACTTACTCCAGATCTAATTACTTTTTTTAAAGCTAAATGAGTTTGACACAAAACTTCTGCAGACAATCTCATTTTTTCAATATCTTTCTCAGTTTTTAATTTTATCATTTAAAATACCTTGTAATCGTTAAAAATCTGCTTAATTAAATTCTTGTTTTTGCAATATATTCATAATTTCCTAAATTATTAGGAGATATTTCCCATATTGCATTAATTCCTATTGTTTCAGAAAGTTTTTTAAAGTAATACATTATAATTCCTGAATCTATAAGATTTTCAACTCCATTAAAATTTTCCACATATAATTCAACTTCATTTTCTTTTATTACAAATCTCCAAGGTTGTTTATTATATGCAGACGGAGCATATCTTAAATAAAAAAACAAATCATCTAATCCTCTTGCCTCTAGTTCTTCTACTGAAGCTGGCGTATTTAAATCGTTTATAAAAACAAATTGATCTATTCCTATTCTTTCAGAAATTTTTCTTTGTTTAAATTCTACCCTCTGAGGAAGTCCTATTGCTAATATATAAAAGATATTACCATCAGCATAGCCAAATAGCTGTTTTTTTATTTCATCTTCAACATCTTTTAAAGTAACCCAACAGCTACCAAGTCCAATTTCTTCTAATTCACTTATTATGCTCTCCAATTTAAATGCGCCTTCTACAACTGCTTTCTCATCATTTTCTGGAGTATGAAGTGCAATATATGCAGGAGCTTTTATCATAAAACCCGAATATCCACCAATTCCATTTAAAGAATCATATATATTTTTACTATTTAAACTTAAAATAAAAGATGATTTTGAATTTTTATTTTTTTCTTCTAAAAGTTGTCTTATTTTTGAAATATATTCTTCATTTAATTCTTTATTTTTAAATTCTCTTGTAGAAATTCTACTTTTGAGAAAATTGCTCATCAACATAAAAATCCTCCTAATAACGATTTATTAAACTTAAATTATTATACCCTTAGATGAAATTATCTAAACGAATAATATTTTATAAAATTTAAGTAGTAAATATTTTTAACTTGTAACTTTTAAAAAATTTTTGTATCATGACAAAACATTTATTATTATGCATTTTTATATTGTAAAAAAATCAAGTTGCTATTAACAAAAAAACCACAAGGAAAAATCCTTATGGTTTTAAAAAATATTTTTCTTAAAAATTTTATACTACTGAAGTTCTACTGTTGCTCCTGCAGCTTCTAAGTCAGCTTTAAGTGCTTCTGCTTCATCTTTAGCTACGCCTTCTTTAACTGCTTTTGGAAGTGCATCAACTAATGCTTTTGCATCTTTAAGTCCAAGACCTGTTGAATCTTTAACAACTTTAATTACTTTAATTTTTTGATCTCCAGCAGCTGTTAAAACAACATCAAATTCTGTTTTTTCAGCTGCAGCTTCTGCAGGAGCAGCTCCAGCTGCAGGTGCTGCAACTACTGCAGCTTGTGCAGAAACATCAAATTCTTCTTCTAATGCCTTTACTAAATCAGCTAATTCTAAAACTGTAAGTTCTTTTACTTCGTCTAATAATTTTTGTACATTTTCACTTGCCATTTTTATTCCTCCATTTATTAATTAAATAATTCTATGCTACTTCGTTTTCTTTTTTTTCTCTAACTGCATCCAAAGCATAAACAAGTTTTGCTATGATTTGATTTGAATCCTGAACTAATTTTCTAATTGGGGCTTGTAATGTGTATACCAATTGTGTAAGCAATACTTCTTTTGATGGTAACTTAGATATAGCAACCATTTTTTCTCCATCTAGAAATTCATTTTCTACGATTCCACCTTTAATCTCTATTTTTTCTTTATTTGCATCATTTTCTGTTATAAAATCTTCTGTAACTTTTGGTCCTGAAACTAAATCTTCAGTTGAAAAAATTAACGCATTAGGTCCATTTAATAAATCATCAAATTGATCAAAACCTAATTCTTTAAATGCAAATTTCATCATAGTATTTTTGTATACTTTATAATTT
>JALEKO010000039.1 GCA_022769085.1 Peptoniphilaceae bacterium | reverse complement strand
CCATTAAAAGAGCAGGCAATTGATAACATATGCTTTTACCTCCACCTGTTGGAAGTATACCTAAAACATCTTTTCTTTCTAAAATTTTTTCTATAATTTCTTTTTGTCCCTTTTTAAAATTGTCATAACCAAAAAATTCTTTAAGTTTATTTTCTAATTTCATAATTCACCATTTTTCTTAACAAAACAATTGTACATTTTTTTTATTCTTTTGAAAGGAAAAAGACTCTGAATTTTTCAGAGTCTTTCAAAGTTAAACTTATTTTAAATAAATTTTAAGGTGCTACGCCAAATGGAAAAGGAATAATTTGTCCTTGACTTTCATTATCTTCATTTAAATTATTTCTTTCTTCTTCAGCATTTTCTATTTCTTTACTTGTCATAGTAAATTTTAAATTTATTTCTTCTTTTTTACCTTCTCTATATACATCTACTTTCGCTGAATCTCCTAATTTATAATTTAATAGAGCTTTTTTTAGGTCATTCATATCTTCAACTTTATAATCATCTATTCCTACTATTACATCTCCAATTTTTAAACCAGAATCTTCATTATAAACGTCTTGAACATATACACCTTTATCAGTTCCAAATTCTTCTTTTGAATTTCCTTCAAATTGAAGAATTATATCAAGTCCTGTGCCAGATATACCAAGATATACTGATTCAAATTTACCTGTTTTTAAAACCTGATCTACTATTGTTTTTGCAGTATTAATTGGAATTGCAAAACCTATTCCATCGCTATTACCAGCTTTTGCTGTATTAATTCCTATCAAATCTCCATTTTCATTTAATAGTGCTCCACCAGAATTTCCCGAATTAATTGCTGCATCAGTTTGCATTAGTCCATCCATTGTAGATCCATTTTCAAGTGTTATTGATCTATTAAGACCTGAAATTATTCCACTTGTAACTGTGGATTGTAAATCAAGTCCTAAAGGATTTCCTATTGCAACAGCTTTATCGCCAATTTCAACTTTATCACTATCTGCAAGAGTAATAGGCTTTAAATTATCTTTTTCTACCTTTACTATTGCAAGATCAAGAGTTGAGTCATTCCAAATAAGTTTTCCATCAACTGTTTTATTATCAGAAAACATCACTTGAAGTTTTAAAGCATCTCCATCTGCAACAACATGGCTGTTTGTTAAAATGTAACCATCTTTTGAAATTATAACTCCACTTCCTAAGCCTTCGGCATATCCTGTTTGTTTTCCAAAAAATGTCATTGTATCACTTTCCTGCAATGTTGTAATTCCAACTACAGAATCGATTGATTTTTTCACTATTTTATTTTCGGTTGTCGTTGTATTTAAATCATTAACTGAATCTTTATTACTTGTATAATCTTCAACTAGAGGATTTTCACTAGATGATTTTGGAGATTTTGCAAAAAAATTCACTGCAAAAATAACGATAACAGCACCAATTAATACTCCAAATAAGCCTGAAAGAAAATATCCCTTAGAAGATTTTTCTTTTGGAGTATTTCTACGCACTTCATCTCGAATTAATTTTTTTAATTCATTGTTATTATTTTCCATTTTTTCCTCCTTAACCCACATTATATTATTTTTAAAAGCTCTATCAACTTTGTAAAAAATTATTAATAAATTCGGTATAATATATTAATATCGTTTATTTGAATAAAAAATTAAGAAAGGAAATACTATGAATATAGATAAAGAAAAAGTTGAAAAATCTGTGAAAATGTTTTTAGAAGCTATTGGAGAAGACCCAAATAGAGAAGGACTTCTTGAAACTCCAAAAAGAGTTGCTAAAATGACGGATGAATTATTTAGAGGATATGGAGAAGCTGAAGATAACATTGTAAAAACCTTCAATTTTAATGGAAAAGAAAATCAAATTATAGTTGAAAAAGATATACCATTTTATTCGGTATGTGAACATCATATTTTACCTTTTTTTGGTAAAATATCTGTTGCATATATACCAAATAAAAAAATTTTTGGACTTTCAAAAATACCAAGAATATGTGATTATCTTTCAAGAAAACTTCAACTTCAGGAAAATTTAACAAAAGAAATAGTTGATTACATTGAAAAAGAAATTTCACCAAAAGGTGTCTACGTAACAATTAGTGCAAAACACATGTGTATTGCTATGAGAGGCATTCAAGCAAGAGAAGCAATTACCAAAACAAGTTTACACACAGGCCTTTTTGATAAATATGAAATAAGAAAAGAAGCTGACAATTTACTTAAATGAATTTAGAAAATACAAACATTATATACTCTTCAAATCAGTATAAAAAAATTTTAGAAGAAATAGATTTTTATGAAAAAGATAGAATTTTTTGTAAACACAATATTGAACATTTTTTATCTGTAGCAAGAATTATGTACATTATTTCAACTGAAAAAAATTTAAATTTCAATCCAGATATGATTTATACAACTGCTCTTTTACACGATTTAGGTCGTTTAGATGAGTATAAATATAAAGCAGATCATGCAATTTCTTCTATCAAAGAAGCAGAAAAATTTTTAAAAATTACAAATTTTTCAGATATTCAAAAAGAAATAATAAAAAATGCAATAAAAAATCATAGAGGAAATTTAAAAAAAAGCGAAAACGACATATATTCTTTTGTAAATGTTTTTAAAAAGGCAGATAAGCTTTCAAGAAATTGTAAAATGTGCAGTGCAAAAAGTGAATGTTATTGGAAAGAAAAAAATGAAAATATTTTATATTAATGGAGGTAAAAATGAAAATAGGAAAATATGACTTTGATTTTGAAAATGAATGCTACATTATGGGAATTTTAAACGTTACACCAGATTCTTTTTCTGATGGAGGAGAATTTAATAACATAGATAAAGCATTGTTTCACGTTGAAGAAATGATAAATGATGGTGCAAAAATAATTGATGTAGGCGGATATTCAACAAGACCTGGCCACGAAGATATTTCAATTGAAGAAGAAATAGAAAGAGTTGTTCCTGTGGCAGAAAAAATCAAAAAAAATTTTGATATTTGCATATCTATAGATACTTTTAATTCAAAAGTTTTTGATGAATCTGCAAAAGTTGGTGCAGAAATATTAAATGATGTTTCAGGATTAAAATACGATAAAGATATGGCAAAAATTGCAAAAAAGCATAATTCTACAATTGTTATTATGACATGGGATCCTCCATACAATGAAAATATAGTAGAAAAAGTATATAAGGAACTTGAAGATTCAATTAAAATAGCTCAAGACTATAATATTGAAAATATAATAGTTGACCCAGGAGTAGGATTTTCAAGAGGATATGATGGAGATTTCGAACTTGTTTCAAACCTTGATTATCTTAAAAAATTAAATAGACCAATTCTTCTTGGAACAAGCAACAAAAGATTTTTAAGAAAAGCAATAAATACAGACAAATTAAAAACTCCAATTGCAACTTCTGCAACAACAGTTTCAGGCGTATTAAATGGAGCTTCAATTTTTAGAGTTCATGATGTAAAAACAAATTTAATTGCAATGAAAATAGCACAGGAAATTAAAAAACATGACAGACACAATTAAAATAGTTGATTTAGAAATTTTTCATAATCACGGTTTTTTTAACGAAGAAAAAAAGATGGGACAGAAATTTTTAATTTCAATAGAACTAAATCTTGATAACTTTTTAGATGATGATAACTTAGAAAATACAATTTCATATGCAGATGTTGCAGATTTCACAAAAGAAATTTTTACAGAAGAGACTTTTGATTTAATTGAAACAGTTGCAGATGTATTATCTTTAGAACTTCTAAAAAAATACAAAAGGGCAAATTCTGTTACAGTTTCAATAAAAAAACCATATGCACCAATAAAAGACGTTTTAAAATATCCAGAAGTTATTAAAAGAAGAAAAAGAGAAATAGCTTTTCTTTCGTTAGGTACTAATATGGGAGATAAAGAAAAAAATCTAAATGATGCAATTTCTTTTTTAAAAGAAAATGAAAATATAGATATTTTAAAAAAATCATCATATATAGAAACTAAACCATGGGGAAAAGTAGATCAAGAAAATTTTTTAAATAATGTAGTTGAAATTGAAACTATTTATTCACCAGAAGAATTATTAAAAACAATTAATACAATTGAAAAAATAATGGGAAGAAAAAGAATTGAAAAATGGGGTCCTAGAATAATAGATATTGATATTTTATTTTTTGGAAATGAAGTAATTTACACTGAAGATTTAAAAATACCGCATCCATACATCGAGGATAGAAACTTTGTATTAGATAGTTTAAATGAAATTGCTCCATTCTTTGTTCACCCAGTATTAAAAAAACAAATTAGAAAACTAATATAAAAAGGATAGATGATTTTTTCATCTATCCCCTTTTTAATTTATATTTCAAATCAAAATATTAAAAATTTCAGTCAATAAGTTCTTTTAATTTTCCCGTAACTTTGTAAGGAACTTTTTTTAATTCTTCTATATTCTTTACACCAAGTAATGCCATTACAACTTTAAATTCATAAATTAAATTATCAAGAAAATTTTTCGTGTAATCATAACCACCTCTAAGAAGAAAAGATAATATTTCTCCACTCATAGCTGTCATATCTGCACCAATAATTATTGATTTTGCAAGCTCAACTCCACTTGAAAGTCCACCCGATGCAATAAGATAAAAATTATTTGAAATTTTTCTTGCATCTATTATTGATTTTGCAGTAGGAATTCCCCATTCATAAAGAGATGAAAAATCTGATTCATAATTTCTCATATCCTCTATTTCAACAAAATTTGTTCCTCCCTTACCAGATATATCAATATATTCTACACCAATATCTAAAAGTTTTTTAATAGTATCTTTGCTCATTCCAAAACCTACTTCTTTTACAATTATTGGTTTATCAAAATTTTTTAATAAATTTTCTATATTTTGCAAATATCCTATAAAGTTTCTTTCTCCTTCAGACATTATTAGTTCTTGTGCAGGATTTAAATGTAACTGCATAGCATCAGCATTTAAAATCATCTCTGCCTTTTTCATTTCTTCTATTGATGAATTTGCAGGCATATTTCCAATAACTTGAAACTCTCCTTTTGACTGATTTTTTACAATTTCAAATGAATCTAAAGACTCTTCATCTTTTAGTGCAATAACCTCGCTTCCTGTAGCCATTGGAAAACCAAATTCATAGCATATGTTTGAAAGATCAGTATTTATATCAATACAGATATCACTTCCACCTGTCATTGCATTTATCATTAAAGGAAATTCTATTTTTTTACCAAGAAATTCAACTGAAGTATCTATCTCATTAAAATCAATTTCTGGAAGTGACTGATGTTCTATGAATACATCAGATAACAAATTATTTCCTTTTTTATACGATTTCAAATAATTTTCAATATGATCAATTTTTCTCTGTCTTCTAAGTTCATCCGTCATTTTTACCCTCCACAATAAAAACAATTTTAGCACTTTTTATTAAAATATTTTTTAAATATAATCTCATAAAATTATACTCTTTTAAGGTTTTTTTGAAATTTCATATTTTATTATAATATTTTTAATAATCTAATCTTAAAATATTAATTTTTTATATTTATTTTTATATCTTTTCTGCCAAAAATAAACACAAAAATTTTTGAGATACATTATTAATAATTATATTTACAGTGAAAATAATATTTTTACCTTGCTATTCTTCTATTTGGGTTATCAAGTATAAAATCATCTGTATCTTTCAATACTTTTTCATACATCTTAATTATTTCATCTTTCTTATCAAGAGTTTTTCTGATTTGAATCGGGTTTACAATGTGATATGAACTGTATAAAACATTTTTAGGATTTTTAAAATTTATCTTTTTCAAAAGTTCTATTTGTTCATTTATATCTTCTCTTAAACTTGCTTCTTTAAAATCTCCGCTTTCTCTTAAATCATAAAGTTTAGATCCTTTTTGAATATCAGTTGTCATTGTTCCTAAAAAAATTGGCGGATAAAAATTAAGTAATTTAGCAGTTGCTATAGCATTCTCTTTTGCTTTCCCTTCACCTGCTATTCCAAGCATTAATATTGCCATATAATCAATATTTGCACTTTTAAGTTTAGAAAGTCCTTCATATGATTCTTTTAAATTTACACCCTTATTAATCATTTCTAAAGCTTTTTCATATCCTGTTTCAATTCCAATATATATTTCATTAAATCCAGCATTTTTTAATTCTTTTAATTGATCAACCGTTTTGTTTTTCAAATTATATAATGATGCGTAGCATGTTATTGTTTTTACTTCTTTTAAATGTTTGTGTATAAGTTTAGAAATGTTTATAAGTTTATTATAAGAAAGAGCAAACGGATCTCCACCTGTTAAATAAATTCTTGTGATTTTGTTTGGAAAGATTTTTTTAAGTTCTATAATATCTTCTTCAATATCCTCAAGCTTTGCAATTCCAAATGGAGTGTTTTTATACATTGTGCAAAATATACAACTATTATGTGAACATCCATATGTTACTTCAAGAAGTGGTGTATAAGCTTCTGCTGGTGGTCTATAAATTTCTCCTGTATAATGCATTTAATCATCTCCTAACAATTTAAACTAATTTTATGTTTAAGCATTGTACTTTTTATTGAAATATTATCAGTAATTTATAAATTTAAATTTAAAATATTTAATAAACTAAATAATTTTGTTTAATTATAAAACTATTGAAGCGATAAGTATTTCTTATCGCTTCAAATTTATTTTTTATCTTTAAGTTTTTTAAATACATTTCCAGCATTGTATGAACTTCTTACAAGTGGACCACTTTCAACATGTTTTATTCCAATAGATTGTCCATATCTTTTAAATTCTTCAAATTCATCTGGTGTTACATATCTATCAAGATTTGCATGTTTTAATGTAGGCATTAAATATTGTCCAATTGTAACAATGTCAACTTCAAGTTCATTTAATTTATCAAGCATTTCATGAACTTCTTCATTAGTTTCTCCAAGGCCTACCATAAATCCTGTTTTTGTAACAAGTCCTTTTTCTTTTGCATATCTTAAAACTTCAAAAGAATTATCTAAATTTCCTTGAGGTCTCATTTGTTTAAAGATAGATCTTACAGTTTCCACATTATGATTTAATACATCAGGTTTTTCATCAAAAACAATATCTAAAAGATCATGATTTGCGTGCATATCTGGTATTAATACTTCTACTAGTGTGCCTTCTCCATTTTTTCTTATTTCTTTGATTACATTTTTAAACTGATTTGCACCTTCATCAGCTAAATCGTCTCTATCAACTGATGTTATTACTGCATATTTTAATCCTAATTTTTTTACAACTTTTGCAACATTTATAGGTTCGTCTTTATCAACTTCCCTTCCTCTACCAGTTGCAACATTACAATATCTACAATTTCTTGTACAAACATCCCCAAGTATCATAAAAGTAGCTGTTCTTGATTCATAGCATTTCATTCTATTAGGGCAATTTGCTTCTTTACAAACCGTATTAAGTTCAAAGCCATCTACTAAATTTTCTACTTCTGTAAAATTGTGGCTTCCTTCAATTTTTATTTTCATCCATTCTGGTTTTCTAATCAAAGATATCACCTAAAAACACTTTCTCATTCATTCCTACAATATATTCATTTATGTCGATTTTTTTTAGTATATTGTGAAATTCGTCAATTGTAAAACTTTTACCTTCAAACATATTACAAAATTCTGAAATATCTTTTTTTGAGAAAAAATCACCTTCTATTTTAAAATCTTCTAACAAGTTTTCTTTTATATTATAACTATATTCTACTATGCCAAAATCATGCTTTTTTTGATAATTTGCACTTGTTTCACCTTTTGAATAAATAAAATCATGATCTTCAAACATTTTTTTATATTCCATGACTTCTTCTTTATCTTCGTCATTTAAAGTATATGGTAAAAGTTTATTATCTTCTATAATTCCTTTTTTTATTTTATTAAAAAATTCATCATATTCCATATCAATCATATCATTGATTGTGGTAATTCTTGATGCAGCAGATTTTACAGCTTTTCCTTCAAATTTTATTTTTTGAGGTGTAAGTGATTTACTCATTTTTTCGCTATCAATATCAAATAATATTGTTCCATGATGAACAACCATTGAATTTTTAATATATTGAGCATTACCACTTATTTTTTTTCCATCAATTAAAATATCATTTCTTCCGCTGAATTCTGGATTTAATCCCATTTTTTCCATTTGTGCAATCATCATTTGTGCAAAATGCTTAAAATCATTTGCATAATCATCACTTTCTACAAAAGTATATTGCATATTTTTTTCATCAGTATATATACACCCACCGCCAGATAATCTTCTTACAAGCGTAATTCCATTTTCATTAGCATAATTTAAATTAACTTCTCTGTATAAGTTTTGATTTTTTCCCAGAAGTATAGCATCTTTATTATGCCAAAGAATAAAAACAGGAATTTTATGCATTGCAAAAAAATATTCGACAGCATGATTGTAAAATGGATTTGTACTATCATTATCGAAATAGTATTGCATTATTCCCTCCAATAATTTCATTTATTTTATAAAAATTTTTCTATACATTTTGCAATGATTTAATAACCAAAATTTATATTTAAACGTTTTCTTATAAAGAAAAGATATATGTTAAAAATATTTACCTTTTTATGTAGAAAATTTATTTATATGTGTTAAAAACATAATATTAGTTAATATAATTTTAACACATTTTATTAAAAATAAAATTTGAAATCTTTTGCAAAATTAATACAAATTGATTATACATTTATTTTTTTTCATTTCAATTTTTTAAAAATATAAAAATTGAGTCCATATTTCTATAAACTCAATTTTATATTTTTGTTCTAAAATTTTAAAAGTAAAAATATTTGCACAAGTAAATTATAAACTTTTATTTATTTTTTACTTAACTTCAATGAAATATAATAATTAATTTACTATTTTATAATATTCTCTTGACGTTATTTTAAATATTATAAAATATACCAAAAAGAAAATAAAAATTACGACCATTAAAAATGTAGCATATTGCATATAACTTTTAACTGCAAACATTCCTAAAAGTTGGAAAACAATTTTAGATGCTACAAATGAATTTATTGCTGCAACTACAATAGGCAAAATAAACATTAAAACTATTTGTGAAGAGATTGATTTTTTTATTAATTCATCACTTAATCCTATGTTTTTCATTATTTGATATTTTTCTCTATCTTCATAGCCTTCATTTATTTGTTTATAATAAGTTATAAGTATAGCCCCTGTAATAAAGATAAGGGAAACTATTACCCCTAAAAAAATAAAACCACCATTTATTCCATAAACTTCATCTAAATAATCTTTTTGAATATTTACTTCATAACCATTTTTATTTTGAAGATTAATAATATTTTCTTTGTAATCTTCTTCTGATATTCCTTCAATATCCCAATCTATTAAACAATTTATTTTTGAATTTTCTAACTTTTTATTTTGATAATTTAAAGTTTTTAAATTCTTAGAAATATATTGCATGGTTTCAAAATTATTTACAACTACCAAATATACATCTACTGCAAAGTTTGAAGGAATTATATTCTCAACTTTTTCTGTTTTAAAAATCATATCTCCAATTTTTATTTTATTCATATTTATTATATTTCCAGAATTTGAACATATTAATACTTCATCCTTTTTTAGTTTAATATCTTTACCAGTTCTCATGTTGTAGCTATCAATATCATAACAAATTAAAAAATTAGGTATACCTTTTGTTTTCCCATCATATTGTATAAATTCATTATCTTTTTTAATAATTGGTGACATCATAACAAGAGTTGTAAACTCATTTGTGATTTGTTCTTTTTTATCTACTGTAGTAAAAATATCATCTTTTAATTTTTTAGCCTCAAGTTTATAATTATTTTCATTTAAAGCTACTTCACTTTGAATTTGATATTCTCTAGGCATTACATTTTTAGATGATTGTTCAATATTTTCATATATTGTAATAGTTGTTGCAAGAGTAATTATTATCCCTGTACTTAATATTGAAATAGTAGCAAGTGATGTTGCATTACTTTTCATTCTATATAGAAGTCCACTAATCTTTAAAAAATTTGAAGGTTTATAATAACTTTCAGATTTTTTCTTTAATTTTAAAAATATAATGGAAAAAGAAATGAAAAGTAAATACGTTGCAAACATTACTAAAAGTGCTGCAAGGAAGAAATATAACAACGAAGATAGTACTCCCTTTATTGTTAATGCCATATAATATGCAACAAATAAAGTTAAAAATCCTAAAATCATTATAAATATTCTTGATTTTGGCTCTCCCTCACCGCTGTGTTCTTTCTGAAGTAACTTTACAGGAGTTAGAAGAAAAATTTTAAGGCCACTTCTAAGTACGGTAATTAAATATAAAATAAACGAAAGTATTATTGTAAAAAGCATTGCTTTTTTACTGAAAGTATAATCCATTATCCTTCCAGAAACATCTTTCATTAACTTATTTAAAATTAAAAATGTAAGTTTCCCAAAAATATATCCACCAAAAATTGCTAATATTGTAATTATGAAAAATAAAATAAAAAATTCAATTCTTATTATTTTTCTTATATGTTTTTTTTCAAGACCTAAAATTCCATAAAGTGCAAATTCTTTATTTCTTTTTTTAAGCAAAAAATTCGTGGCATAAATTACAAAAACGAAAGTAAAAATTGCAACAATTACAACTGCAAAAACTATAAGTTGAATAAGGGCTTTATGTCTTGTTTTTACATAGTCATTATCAACCAAACTTGTTGTTATAAAAAATAAAATAAACATCACAGTTGAAGATAGTACAAAAGGAATTTCAATTTTTCTATTTGCTTTCAAATTTAAAAAAGCAAATTTTTTTGCAAGTGAAAATTTCATTATATTTCACCTTCCCTTAACATAAATTGAGCATCATTTATTCTTTGCATAAAGTCTGGTTGGCTTTCAGACTCTCCTCTATAAATTTCATGATAAACAATTCCATCTTTAATAAATAAAACTCTGCTTGCATAAGAAGATGCCATAAGTGAATGGGTTACCATTAATATTGTTTGTCCATTTAAACTTATTTTACTAAATAAATCAAGTATCATTTTTGAAGACGATGAATCAAGTGCCCCCGTAGGCTCATCTGCAAGTAAAAGCGAAGGATTTGTAATTACAGCTCTTGCAATTGCAACTCTTTGTTTTTGTCCACCAGAAATTTCATATGGATATTTGTATAATATATCTTCAATATTTAATTTAGTTTTTATCTCATCAAGCCTATCTTTCATTAAAGATGATTTTTCATTTGAAAGAACAAGCGGAAGAAGAATATTGTCATAGTTATTAAATTGGTCTAAAAGATTAAAATTTTGAAAAACAAAGCCCAATTCATTTCTTCTAAACTTTGAAATTTCTTTATCTTTTAAAAGAGTAATATCTTTTCCATTTAATAAAACTTTGCCAGATGTAGGTTTATCAAGAGTTGCAATAATATTTAAAAGAGTAGTTTTTCCAGCTCCTGATTCTCCCATTATTGAAATAAATTCACCTTTATTTACCGAAAAATTTATTTCTTTAAGTGCCTGTGTGGTTACATTTTTTGTTTTATATACATGTTTAATATTTTTAAGTTCTAAAATTGTCATACTAGACTCCTTTCTTTGTTTATATAATATAATTTTTCAGAATTTATTGCATTTATCTAATATAACAAAAATAGATTTTAAACTTACAATTTTGTAAGATTAGGATAAAAATTTAATTTTAAATTTACTTCCTTTATTTACCTTGCTTTCTACAGAAACTTTTACATTTATAATTTTAGAGATTCTCTTTACCAAATATAAACCAATTCCACTTGATTTTTCATTTAACCTTCCATTAAAACCAGAATATCCTTTATCAAAAATTTTATTTAAATCTTCAGGGCGAATTCCAATTCCAGTATCTTCAATATAAAGAGAATTTTCATATTTTTCAAAATAAACACTTATTTTTCCTTTTTCAGTATATTTTATTGCATTTGAAAGAATTTGTTCAATAAGTAAAGATAAGTATTTTGAATCACTTATTACATTTATTTCTACACTTTTATAATCAAGTGAAATTTTCTTTTCAATAAATAACATGGAATACTTTTTAAAAAGATTTTTTAAAATTTTATCTAAATTAACATTTGTTATATCCATATCACTTTCTCTATTTTTTATTTTTAAAAAATTTATAGCTAAATTTGCATACTGCTCTATATAAAAAATTTCTTCTTTAAGTTTTTTAGCATCTTTTGAATTTTTATCTCTTAAAATAAGATTTGAAACAGTGATCGGTGTTTTTATTTGATGAAGCCAAAGTAAAAAATACTCTTGTATATCTTTTCTTTCTTCAAAAATTTTATTTTGAAGATTTGAATTTTCTTTTTTTAATTTTTCTAGTTTTTCTTTTAGATTTTCTTCATTTTTAAAATTAATATAATTTATAATAAGATAAATAATTGTAACAAATAATATAATTTCTAAACACAAAATAAAATAATCCATGTTTAAATTTGAAAAAATAAAAATTCCTCCAAATGTTAAAAAAACATATAGAAGAATAAAGAAAAGCTTGTATTCACTTTTAATGTAATTAATAAATTTTTTTGATTTTTTCATTTTAAAAAGTATCCAATTCCCCTTTTTGTTTGTATTAAATCTTCAATATCATGATTTTTAAGTTTTTTTCTAATTCTTAAAATATTTACAGCAAGAGTATTATCATCTATAAAATCATCACTTTGCCAACAATGATTAATAATTTCCTCTCTTTTAGAAATTTTACTTTGCATTGTAAAAAGAACTTCTAAAATTAAAAGTTCAGTCCTTGTTAAATTTATATAAAAATCAGTTCCTTCCAATTTTGCAGAAGATAAATTTAAAGTTAAATTTTTATAAATCAACTTATCACTTTCATTTGTATATTCATATGTTCTTCTTAAAATAGCTTGTATTTTTGCCCTAGTTATTACAATATCAAGTGGTTTAGTTATATAATCATCTCCTCCAAATTGCATTGCTTGAACTATATCTGTAGCTTCATTTCTAGATGAGATAAAAATTATAGGAACATTTGATTTTTGACGAATTTTTTCCGTCCAATAAAATCCATTAAAAAAAGGTAAATTTATATCCATTAAAACAAGTTGCGGAGAAAAATTATTAAATTCATCTAAAACCATATTAAAATCTTTAACACCTTCAGTTTGATATCCCCACATTTTAAGCTCTTCATTAAGTATAGAATAAATGTTTTTATCATCTTCAACAATTAAAATTTTCATTTTATCTCCAAATTTATTATTTTAATTAAATCATTTACAATCATTATATTTATAAAATTATACTGCTAATTTCTAACATAACCTTTAAATATAAGATATCGTAATTAACTTTATACATATATCAATTGTTGAAATTAGAATACTAATATGCATATAATAATATTAAAAAATAATCCAAAATATTTTTTTATTATAATTTCTAAAACTAAATTTTTTGCTTATTTAAACTTAAAATATCAAAAAGGAGACACAATGAAATTTGATTTTACAAGCATAATTGATAGACATGGAAAGGATTCAATAGCAGTAGATGGAGCAGGACTAACTCCTGGATTTACTCCTGGCTTGCCTAAAGAAGGATTTGATATGATTCCAATGTGGGTTGCAGATATGAATTTTGCAACAGTTCCAACAATTAAAAAAGCTATAATAGAAAGGGTAAAACACCCAATGTTTGGATATTTTTCACCAACTGATGAATATTTTAACTCAATTATAGAATGGCAAAAAAACAGGAATGGAGTTAAAGATTTAAAATCAAAAAATATTGGATATGAAAATGGTGTTTTGGGTGGAGTAATCTCTGCATTAAATGTTTTTTGTTCAAAAGGTGATAATGTACTATTGCATTCTCCAACATACATTGGATTTACAAAAAGTCTTGAAAATAATGGATATAATATCATTCATAGTGAACTTGTTAAAGATAAAAATGGAATATGGAGAATGGACTATGAAGATATGGAAAGAAAAATTAAAGAATATAATATTTGTGCAACAATAATGTGTAATCCTCACAATCCTACAGGAAGAGTTTGGGAAAAGGAAGAATTACTTGAAGCAATGAAAATTTTTGAAAGAAATCATGTATATGTTATATCAGATGAAATTTGGTCAGATATAATTTTAAATGGAAATAAACATACCCCAACTCAATCTGTAAATAAATATGCAAAAGAAAATACAGTTGCTATTTATTCTCCAAGTAAAACTTTTAATTTAGCAGGACTTGTTGGATCTTATCATATTATTTATAATGACTATTTACACAATAGAATATTAAAAGAATCTTCATTATCACATTATAATGAAATGAACGTTTTATCAATGCATGCACTTATTGGAGCATATAAATCTGAAGGATATGAATGGGTAGATGAATTAAGAAAAGTTTTATCTGAAAATATAAACTATGCATTTGACTTTTTTACAAAAAAAATAAAAGGAATTGATATTTCAAAACCACAAGGCACATATATGCTTTTTTTGGATTTTAAAGAATATTGTAAAGAAAAAAATACAAATATAGACAAAATTTTAAAATCTAGTTGGGATGTCGGTGTAGCATGGCAAGATGGAAGGCCATTTAATGGAAAATATGCAATTAGAATGAACTTGGCTCTTCCAAAATCAAAAATTGAAGAAGCACTAAGTAGATTAAATACATATGTATTTAAAAATTAAAATTGTGATAAAAATAATAAATAAAAAACACTGAAGATTATACTATTTGTAATAGAGTCTTCAGTGTTTTTTCATCTGGTGCGGGATAAAGGACTTGAACCTTCACGAGATTGCCTCACTAGATCCTAAGTCTAGCGCGTCTGCCAATTCCGCCAATCCCGCATGGGGTGAGTAGAGAGATTCGAACTCTCGATCTCCTGGGCCACAACCAGGCGCCTTGACCAACTGGGCCATACCCACCATTTGTGATTACCAGTTTAGTATACGATATTTATTTATTGTTGTCAAGTTATTTTATATTTTAAAAAATTTTCAAAGAGGTAGAATATCTATATACATATATAAAGAGGTGAAAATATGAAAAAGAAAACAAGACAGTTATTGCTAAAATTATTTGCTATTATTGTCGTTTTTGCAATGGTTGCTCCACTTGTACGGAGTGCATTTAAATGAAAATTGAAAAAATCGTTTATAAAAATGGTTTTGTAAATTTAATTATTTCTAAAAAAAAATTTTTAGTTTCTCCAGAGTTTTACAGTAATTTAAACGTAAATCCTGACAATATTTTGTCAAAAGATGATTTTGATAAAATTAAAAAAGAAGATGAATTTAACAGAGCAAAAGAAAGTGCTTTAAATTCTATAGAATTTTCTGCAAAAACAGAAAGTGAAATAAAAAATAAATTAAAAAGAAAAAATTTCACAGAAGAAACTATTGAAAAAATTTTAAAATTTTTATCAGATTATAATTTAACAAATGACGAAATATATGTAAAAAATTATATAAATGATAAAATTAAATTTCAAAGATATTCTAAAAGAAAAATTTTTTATAATCTATCTGCAAAAGGTCTGGATAAGAAATTAATATCAAGATTTTTAGATGATGTCCCTTATTCTATCGAATATGAAAATGCTATGTATTTAGCTGAAAAAAAAGCTAAAAATGATTATTCATATGAAAACAAAAAAAAAGTTTATAATTATCTATCTTATCGAGGCTTTTCTTACGATATTATTAATGAATGTTTGGATGAATTGTTTTGAAAAATTACGTATATATGCTTAGATGCAGTGATAATTCTTTATATACAGGTTGGACAAATAATTTAGAAAAACGAATAAAAAATCATAATGATGGAAAAGGTGCTAAATATACAAGATCTAGAAGACCGTGTAAACTCGTTTTCAAATTTGAGGTAGAAAGTCTATCTGATGCATTAAAGCTTGAATCAAAAATAAAAAAACTTAAAAAAAAAGATAAAGAAAAACTTGTAATTACAAAGAATTTAGACATATTAAAAGGCTTAGGTTAAAAACCTAAGCCTTTTAGTTTAAAAATTTTTAAAAAGTAGTTAAATTAAAGTTTTAATAATCGTGTAATAAATCATTTCCTTTAAATTCATCATCCCAAACATTTGCATATTCATCAAAAGCCCATTCACACATTATAATTGAAGTAGAATTATTTGTTGCAATTGATATTGAAGGATACTCAGAAATTCTACCATTATTAAGTTGATAAATTAAAATTTCATCTTGATTTTGTATTAAAATATATTGCTTATTATCAGATTCAATATAGTCTTTTGCATCTGAATCAAAATTCTTTATCTGATCCCAATTTACAAGTTTTTTACCTGATTGAAAAAAATCTTTATTTGTAGCAATATCTATGGGAAATGATTTCTGCCCTGTTGAATTTTCTGTTCTAATCCAATAACTAGTTTCAAGAATTAAATTTCCTTTACTTCTAATAAAGCCTATATTAGAAAGATCTTCTCCTACTTGAGTTTCATCATAATCTAAGTGATCATTTTCAATTTCTTTTAAAACTTTCGATCTAAAATCGTTTGAAACATCTTTTTGTGCAATCTCATTTATTGTTAAACCTTCAGCATTATTAAAATCTTCGCTGGTATTTAAAATAGAATATTTTATAATTTTAGAAGAAGAATACGGATCTGTATATTGAAATGAAACATAATCTCCTTTAACATAATTTAAAATGATATTTCTATTTACATCAACATTTTCATATTTTTCTCTAACTTTTTGGTTATTCAATACATCTTCTTCTAAACTAAATGGATAAGCCAAAATACTATCATAATTCAAATCAGTATTACTCGATGAAATTTTCAATTTCCAAAATTCATCTTTTTTCGGGAAAAAAATTCCTTCAGTTTTTGAAAAAATGGCTTCTTTTTTTGGTCTTAATCTAACCATATATGTGTAATAATTATACTTTGGAGAAATTGTATTATTCTCAACTCTTTCTCTAATTCCAATTAAAACAGTTGTATCGTCTTTTTCACTTATATTTACATTTACTCTATCAGATGAATTAGAATTTTCAGAAGTATACTTTAGAATGTCTTCATTACTTACAGATGAGCTTTTTTTTGTAAGATAGTAAATGACTGAATTTTTTAAAAACATAATCTTTTCATCTGATAATTTTATAAAATCTCTTGAAAAGAATTGTCCATCTGACGAATTTAAAACTATTACATCTTTATCTAAATTTTCATTATTTTCAAGCTTATCTATCCCCTTACTTTTTAAATAAGTTTTTAAATTTACATACTTTGCACTAAAATTCGGATTCAAAGAATAATCATTATTTATTCCTACTACACTATTTGTTATTATAAGTTTATCACCTATTTCGTTTTCTATTTTAAAATCTTTTTTATTTATTGCCTCAAGTGCATCAACTTCCCAAGTCCCTTTTAAAAGATTCTCACCCTTTTGAGGCTTTTCTATTGTATCTGTAACAATGTCTATATTATTGTTAAAAGTACATGAACTAAAAATAAAAATTAAAATTGTAAAAACTAATATTTTAATTTTCCTCATATTCAACCACCTTAGGCAAACTGAAAAAAACTTTTGTACCTTTTGTATATTTACTTTCTATCATTAAAGATCCTTCATGAGCATTAATTATCTCTTCACAAATAGAAAGTCCAAGACCTGTCTGTGAATGAGAAGATGATCCTTTGAAAAATTTCTGTGTTATCAATTTTATCTCATCTTCTTTTATACCTTCACCAGTATCTGAAATACTTACAATGGCATTATCTTTATCTTGTTCAATTCTTAAAACTATTTCACCTTCCGATGTGAATTTTATAGCATTATCAATAATATTAATAAAAACTTCTTTCATTCTGCTTTCATCTGCAAAGACGATTATTTCCTTATAAGCACTTTCAAATTTAAAATTAAGATCTTTATTGTTTGCCCTTGGTAAAAGCTGATTATAGACAAATTGTGCAAGTTCTACAATATTCAAATTTTTCTTTATATATGTCATGCTTGATGATTGAAGTCTTGAAAAATCTAAAAGATCTTCAACCATATTTGAAAGCCTATCACTTTCATTTTCAATAATTTTAAGACCCTGAGAAAGCATTTCTTTATCTTCCTGAATTGGTTTTGACTGCAAGGTTATTGCCCGCCCCTTTATAGATGTCATAGGAGTTCTAAGTTCATGTGAAACTGAAGATATAAAATCATTTTTAAGATCTTCTTTCTTTACAATATTTTCTCCCATAAAGTTAAGAGTTTTAGCAAGCTCCCCTACTTCATCATTTCTATCAACATTTGCTTTTACCGTGTAATCACCTTTTGCAAACTTTTCACTCACTTTTATTAATTCTTTTAATGGTAAAACAAGCTGATTTGATGATATAAAAGATAAAATTATTGCAAATAATATAATTATAATTCCAAAAATATAATATTTTGTCATTTGTGAACTTATTGTATTATTAAGTCTATTTAATGATGTAGTTAATCTAATAATACCTATTTGTTTATTGCCATTATTTAATGCATATGATAAACTCATAATCGGTTCATTATTCTCTAAAACTTTTCCAGTATAACTTGAATAACCTCCGTTTAATGTTTCAATTACATCTGAAGTTTTTAAGATACTTCCGACAGAACTTGATGCCAAAGAATCGAATAATACAATTCCTTTATTGTCTAATATTTGGACTTGAGCATCATTATCTCTATAAAATTGGTCTTTATCTTGTACAACTATTTGTTCCAAAGAATAATCGGATAAATAGTTTATAAATAATTCCTGATCATATTTTGCTTGATTTAGAAGATATCCAGAAACTGTAGCCTCATAATAATTTCTAAGAATATAAAACGAAAAAAATTCAAACACAATTACAATTGAAGTTACAAATAACATTATTAGTAAAATTACATTTGTTCTAATTCCAAATAAATTATTATAATTTTTTCTTAATAACTCTGAAATTTTATGTATTATCTCCATCTGTAACCTGTTCCCCAAACAGTTTCAAGATATTCAGGTTTTGCTGAATTTTCCTCTATCTTAGCTCTTATTCTTCTAATATTTACATCAACAATTTTTTTATCATTGTTATAATTATCACCCCAAGTAACTTTCATTATCTCATCTCTTTTTATTGCCTTACCTTTATTTTCTATAAAATATTTTAACATTGAAAATTCAGTAGGAGTAAGTTCTATTTCTTTTCCATTTTTATAAAAAGTTTTAGAATATAAATCAAGCTTAAAAATCCCGTCTTCCAAAATATTTTCATCGCTCGATTTTGATTGTAGAAGTACTCTTCTTTCAAGTGATTTTACACGTAAAACTAATTCCTGTGGATTAAATGGCTTAATAATATAATCATCGCTTCCTTGTTCAAGACCCATTATTTTATCTATATCTTGACTTTTTGCTGTCACCATAATTATTCCTAATTTAGGAAATTCATCTCTTAAAATTTTACAAACTTCAAATCCTGAAATTCCTGGTAGCATAACATCTAAAAGCACTATTTTAGGATTTTCAAATCTGCATTTTTCTACGCCTTCTTCTCCGCTTGCTGCCTCTATGACATTAAAACCTGAATATTCAAGATTTATTTTCATAAATTGTCTAATGTAATCTTCATCATCTACAATTAATATTTTTGTTTTTTCAGACATTTCTACTCCTGTCAAACGCTGCTTTCCCAGCACCAATAACACCAGAATCATTTAAATATGTTGCAGGAATTACGGATACTGCATCAGGTTTATTGCAAACTTTATAATACTGATCTATCATACCATCCCACCAAATATTTTTAGAATTTATAACTCCACCACCAATTATTATAGCTTCTGGATCAAAAATATTTCTTAATGAGGACAAATAATTTGCAAGATTAAATTGATATTCTTCTAACACTTCCTTTGCTTTTTCATCAATATCTGCCCTATTAAATATTTCTTCTCCAGATAAAGTAAACCCTGTTTTTTCAAAATAGCTTGATGTAATTCCACTTCCTGCACAATATGCTTCAGCACATCCATTTTGTCCACAAGTACATTTTCTTCCATTTGGATAAAGTATCATATGGCCAAGTTCTCCGCCCTGAAAATGTGCTCCTGAAAGAAGACCTCCTTCTTTTGTATAAATGGCACCTCCAAGTCCTGTTCCTAATGTTATCATCACAACTGAATCGTAATTTTTTGCAGATCCTACCCATTTTTCGCAAAGAAGAGCAACATTTGCATCATTTTCAACAAAAACTTCTTTATCTACAAATTCTTCTACAGCTTTTTTAAGGTTAAGTCCAGTCCGACCTTCGATATTCCCTGCAAATGTTACAATTCCATTTTTTGAATCTATAAAACCTGGAGTTCCTATTCCTATTGCTTTTGCATTTTTATATGGTAATTTATATATAGCTTTTTTGATATTTGAAAGAACAACTTCTCTTCCTTTATCAGCATCAGTAGTGATTTTAACCTTTTCTATTATTTCTCCGCTTTCATCAATAAGTGCAGCATTAATTTTTGTGCCACCTACATCTACACCGATAACATACTCCATTAAATTCCTCCATAATTTATAAATTAAATCCTTTTATTTTTAATATTCCAAAGTAATAAAAAATTATATTTACTTAAATATTTCAAAGCAAATATCTTTAATTTCATTAAATTTATTTAAATAGCCTGTAAAAAATTCTTTTCCATTAAGATATTCAAGACCTTTTACTTTACCAAATCTTAGCTTATACGCTAATAAAATTTGATTATTTATATTTGTTTTATTTTTCAAAGTTTGATTTATTTTTTTATTTCCATATTTTCTATCACCGATAATAGGCGTGTTATTTTTCATTAATGAAAATCTTATCTGGTGAGTTTTCCCAGTGATTAATTCTGCTTCTAAAAGTGACAATTTTTTATTTGTATCTATAACTTTAAATTTTGTTTTTATTTCTTTTCCTTTTTCATCACTTTTTACAATATTTCTATTTTCATTTTTAAAAATTTTTTCATTTATTTCAAAATCTTTTTTAATGTATCCATCAACAATTGTAAGATAATATTTTGAAATTTTATTTTCTTTTATTGCTTTATTTAAATTTACAACAGATTCATGATTTTTTGCACCTATTAAAATTCCCGCAGTATTTCTATCTAATCTGTTTACTATAGCTGGAGTAAAAGTTTTATCCCTTGAATTAACCTGATTTGTTTTATATAGATAAGAGATCATAAAATCAACCATGTTATTTCCATAATCTTTTTTTTCTGCTGCATGAGATAAAATACCAGCTCTTTTATCCATTATAATTAAATTTTCATCTTCGTAAACAATGTTAAGTTTAGATTTAAGTTCATAAATTTTTTTATCTTCTGTTAATTTTAAATAATTTTCATCTGATATAAATAATTCTACAATATCACCTTCTTTAAGAAAATCATTAAATTTAGCCCTTTTTCCATTTATTTTAAAATTCTTCTTCCTTATATTTTTTTGAATAGCTGAAATTGGTGACTTTATCAAAAGTTTTCTTAAAAATCTATCAAAACGTTGATTTGCATCATTTGCTGTAATTTTTATTTCTATCATAATTTATATGTCTTATTTACGTACGAATCTATTAATGACTTTTTTATTTCATCAGTGAATCGGTTTTTCTTTTTTATTTCTTTTAAAATATCATCATTCATTGAATGCAAAATACAATCAGGAATACTGGTTATACATATTTCAAAAAGTTTTCCTTTTAGTCTTCTTGATTTCAAATCTATATAGTAACAAAAAATAGTATCAATGTCTACTTTCGAAATTAAAAAACTCGTTGCTTTATCTTTCAATGAATAATAATTTTCTCTTTTATTGATAAGTTCTTTATACTTTTTTTTCTTTTTAGGAACAAATTTAAATTTTAACGATGTATCATTTGAAGCTTTTGCAAGTATGTTATAATACTGATAATTATATAAAGCCTGACTTATATTTTCAGGCATGCAAAATGGTTTTAAATCAAGTTTTTTTAAAAACTTTAGGTTTAAATCTAAAAAATCATCTTTATTTATTTTTCCACATGATAAATCATCTATTGAACTTTTTCTCCATTTTAAAAAAGTATCTATCTTTTCTTTATCTGTTTTCATCATTCTAAAAAGCCGTCTCTAATGAGACGGCAAATCTTAACCTTCTATCTTTAACTCTGTAACTCTCTCTTCAAAATCATCAGGAAGATCTGTTTTTTGTAAATTTAAACCGAAGTAAATATCTGCATCATATTTTTGAGACAATCTTTCAAGGTCAGATGTAAGTTCATCGATATTATTTTTGCTTATTTCTACTATATCATATATTCCATCTATATAAATTTTTCCTATATCATAGTCTCTGGCTAAAATTCCAGCAATAAATCCCAATAACTTTTCTGAAGAATTTATAAAATATTCAGATGCATTTACAAGTCTTACACCATAATCAAGAGTAAAAATATGTTCATCATCACTATCTATGAAAACTATATTTTCATTTCCCTTCTTTTTTTCTTCATTTGCCTGTTCTATTAGCCATTTTGTTTTTCCACTTCCTGATGGTCCTACTACAAATTTAATCATTTTAACCCCCTTATGACTTTGTAATCTTTTTTTAATTTCAATTGACCTTGATAAAATCCATTCTTTTGCATATAATTTTCAATTTCATCTCTTATAACCCACCACGATGTATTCCAATTACAAAAAATAGTTTCCTCTTCAGGAGCTCTGCCTATAAGCCTTTCAACAGCTGTGTTTTTATCAATTCTTCTTAAAAATTCAGAAACCCTGACTATAAAATCTTCTTTAGAAATCATCGTAATTTTATTTTCTAAAAAAAGTTTTTCTAAAACCGTACCTTTTACTATATATAAAGAGTGAATTTTAACTTTATCAATTTTTAACGAATTTAAAATTCTGGCAGTTTCTATTACATCATTTAAGTCATCCCACGGCAGAGAGAGAATAACATGTGTACAAATATCAAAACCGTATTTTTTTATCATTAAAACTGCACTTATAAAATCTGCCAAATCTTCTTTCCTGTTTAAAATATCAAGTGTATGGTAATTTGCAGTTTGAAGACCAAGCTCTATATCAATATCCATATTTTTATTTTTTTTAAATTCATAAAGATATTGTAGTTTATCTTCACTAATACAATCAGATCTAGTTGATATTGAAATACCTACAATATCTTCAAGATCACATGCATCTATCAGCTCTTTAAAAACATCATATCCCATATAAGTATTTGTAAAATTTTGAAAATATGCAATGAATTTTTTGGCTGAATACTTCTTACCTATGTACTTTTTATTTTTTTCAATTTGAGTTTTTATATTAAGATATGAAGGCAAATTTTCAAAACTTCCACCGCTTTCACTGCAATATATACAGCCACCATAACCTGCTGATCCATCTCTATTAGGACATGTTAAATCAAGTTTTATTGGTAGTTTATAAACTTTTTCTCCATATTTTTTCTTATAATACTCAGATACAGGATAATAAATTCTATTCAAAATCCTCTTTTTCCTCGTCACTATAATCTGAAAAATCTTCTAATTCATCTTCATTTGTATAGTCATAGCTATCAATTATATCTTCAATATCTTCATCGGAATACTCTTCTTGAAATATATCATAAATTTCATCCATAAAATCTTCATCTTCAATTACATCAAAAACAACTTCATTTCCGTTGTCTTCTTTAAAATTAAAAATATAAAGTTCTTGTGAATCAAATCCTAAAAGTGCGATGTAATCTACTCCATCAACTTCAAAAATATCAATGGCTGCACAATCTTCATCTTCTCCAAATATATTTAAAGAATAAACCGCCTTTTCTTCAAGTTTTCCAAATTGAACTTCATGTTCTTTCATATTTTCTCTCCTTAAATAATTATACCCAAATTTTTTTAATCTAAATTTCTAAGCATATTTGCTATTACATTATAAGATAGACATATATCATCAGCTAGAGTTATCTGTGAATTTCCTTCTCTTAAAATTTTGATTCCAAAATTTATCATATCCAAATCATCTATATGATTTTGTAAAAGAGATGCATCTAAAGATTCATGTGTCTGTGATATTTCTAGATTTTCTTTTGATAAATTTTCAAATGAATTTAAAAACAAGTTTCTTATGTCAGATTTATTTTTCCTTTTCCATAATGGTAAATCATTTATTATCCTCATATCAGCTTTTGAAACATTTGTTGCAATTTTAATTTTTTCAATTATTTCATCAAATACACTCTCGCTATTACTTCTAATTAAAACAGCTATTCTTATGACATCTTCATATGTTCTTAATTTTGAGATATTAACTGAGCTTTCTACCAATTTATTATCATCTAAAGTAGAAAAAATACCAACTGGACATAATTCAATAAATGAAATCAGTTTTTCAAAATCGTTATTATTTATTGGATGAGTTTCTCTTTCTCCATTTTCTTCATAACTTAATTTTATATCTGGTTCCATTTTTAGTATTTTTGTAATAAATTCATCTGAAACGATTTCAAAATATTCTTTTAAATCAGATTTAAATTTATTTTCCACACATATTTTTACTTTTGCATCTCTTGGTATGAAATATAGTCTATCTCCAGCGTTAAAATCTTCAATTGAAAAATCAACTTTTGATTTCATTTGTCTTATTAAATTTACAATAAGTTTAACACTATTTTGCCTTTGTTTATCTATTTCAGATACAGAAATACCGCCAACAAGAGAATTAAGTAATATTTCAATTGATATTTTTTCATCATTTTCAATTCTTTCAATTGGAATATTAATAAGTGCAACTCTGCTTTCAGATGATGAGTCTACAATTCCAAACATACCGCTGTAATTTAAATTTATAACTTTTTTACTTTTTATAATGCTGTAATCAAAAAAGTTTGTCAAGTCTTCACCAGCTACATTTTTGAATGTCAAAAGAATTTCAAAATCTAAATCATTTTCTTGGAGTAGATTTATAAGTAAAATTATTGGAGAAATTATTTCCATTCCATAATTAGACTCAATTTTTTTTTCGGTTTGGTCAATACGAAGTATATCAGAAATAATATCTTCAAATGAAACTATATTTAAGTGAAACAGAACAGATGGATTTTTGCCCTTTCTTGTATAAATAAAATCTTCTGGACTTTCAAATACTTCACCATTTTCTTTAGCATAACTTAAGAAGAAACCTACAATAGGGTTTGCAAGATATTTGCTGTTAGATATATCTTCAAAATTCTGTTTAATTTTATTTATAAGTTCTTCTTTATTGAAATCGCTCATAATTTTTTAAAAGTATTTTTTTACTTTTACCCTTTCTTTTATTTCGTCAGTTTTTGATAAATAAAGTTCCTGCTGTCTAAGAAGTTTAAGTCTTTCTTTTATTTCAGATTTTGATTGTTCAAAACTTAACTTTACTTCATCATGTTTATGATCGAGTTTAATTATATGATACCCAAATTCTGTTTTTACTGGATTTGAAATTTCTCCATCTTTTAAATTTTCAAGTTCTTCTTCAAATTCTTTTACCATGGTACCTTTTGGAAATTCTCCTAAATCTCCCCCATTTATTCCTGTTTGAGTATCTTTTGAATATTTTTTTGCTAAATTTTCAAAATTTTGACCATCATCAATTTTTTTCTTTATTTCTTTAGCCTCATTTAATGTATCTACTAAAATATGAGAAGCCTTAAATGACTCAGGTAATTTCATATTTTCTTTGTTATGATCATAGTATTCTTTTATTTCATCTTCTGTTACTTTTACATTTTTAAAAAGTTCAAATTGTGCTACTTGTTTTAAAAATTGAACTTCCATTTTTTTTAATTCTTCTTTTACTTCTTCTCTTTCAAAAATTCCATTTTCTTGTGCATCTATATAAAGAAGTTGTTGATTGATCATTTCATTTGCAACCAAATCTATACCCTTTTTATTTTGAAGTTTTGGATTTTGCAACATATTAATATATTCAACAACTTGATCTTCATATAACTTTTCACCGTTTATTTCTGCCATTAATTTTCTTTGTGTCATGCTTTATCCTTAATTTTTATATAGTAATCATTTACTGAAATTTTACCCTGTTTTAAAAGTCTTCCGATTGCCTTTTTAAAAGAAGACTTAGATATATTAAAATTTCTCATTATTTTTTGAGGGGATGATTTATCTCCTAAATTTATTTTTCCACCCATTTCAATTAAAGCTTTATAAATCATATCAGAATCAGGATCAATTTCCATATAAGATCTTCTTTTTAATGTTAAATCAATTTTACCATCTTCTTTTATTTTTTTTACTTTTGCTTTGATTTTTTCTCCTTCTGTAAAAGCCCCTCTCATTTCTTCAAATTTAAGAAGAGAATCGTATTTATTATCTATTGCAACAAAAATTCCTATTTTTTTATTTATAGAATAAATTCTTCCTTCTACAGAATCATCTTCTTTGTAAGGAGGTTTTTCATTTAATAATTTTGAAATATAAGTAGAACCATAAAGCCTTTTGTTTTCATCCAAAAAAACTCCAATTGGATATACCATATCTTTTTTCATTTTATAATGTTTTTCTTTATTAGGTACTAAAAGATCAAATGGAGCTTTTATATCTACAAATGCCCCAAATTTTGTAATTGAAACAACTTTTAAATTATATACTTTTCCAACTTCTATGTTTATATCTTTATCTGCTCTTAAAATTCCGTCTTTATCATAATATAAAAAAGCTTCTACTTTATCATTTTTTGACTTAGCATTAATGGCTTTCTTATCAATTACAGCTTCGCCCAAAGGAGTTTTTAAATAGGCTTTACTTTTTGAAAATCTTTTAATACTGTATTTTCCCTTTTTCTCTAAATTTACCATAATTCTTTCCTATATTATTGTACTATAACGTATCATATGTAAAGCCTTCTCCATATATTTCAGAAACATAATTTGTAAACACAAATGCTTTATCATCTATTTTTTCAATATCTTGTTTAATTTTAGCATATTGTGATTTTAAAAGTATTGACATTATAATTTTTTTATCTTCTTTTGAATATCCACCCTCTCCGTGAAGTAGGGTAACTCCTCTGTCATATTTATTTAAAATAAGATCTTTTACTTCATCAACATGATCTGTTATTATAACTATTTGAACTTTTCTATCTTTTGCAATTAATAAATAATCCATTATTGGTATCATCATTGCAATTACAACAAGAGCGTATAATCCTTTCTCAATTCCATAAGAATAAAAAGCTAAAATTACAATACATGTATCAACTAAATATAGACATTTTGTTATTGAAAGATCAAAATATTTATTTACAAGTGCCGCAATAATATCTGAACCTCCAGTTGTTGCATTATTGTAAAAAACTATCGAAAGTCCAACAGCACCTAAAAGAGATCCAAATATCATATTCAAAACCATATCATTTGTAATTGTGAAGTCTTTTTTAAATGTTCTCTCAAAAATTATTATGAATATTGATAAAAGCGTTGAAGAATACAAACTATAAGTTCCAAACTGCTTTCCTAATTTCCAAAATGCAAGAATAAAAAGAAAAGTATTTAATAATAATGACCAAACTCCAACAGAAAAAAATGGTAAAAAATCTGATGCAACCATTGCAAGCCCTGTTACACCACCTGCTGCAATATTATGTTTTACCAGAAAAAAGTATGATCCAAATGAAAAAATAAATGAACCAAGCGTTATCCAAAAAATTTTCAATAATTTTTCTTTCATATCTCCTCCTAATTATTACAAATAAATTCTATTATATTATTGACAATTTGTAAAGAATTTTACATAAAACATTAACATTTTCTAATAAAAAATAAACCGTAAGTTATTTTAAACTTGCGGTTAAAATGTTAATTTAATCTTTTTATTTTTTTATATATAAATTTTATAAAAGAAATTATTATGAGCCCAAAAACCGATGTAAGAACAATACTTCCTCCTGAAGGAAAACCAAATTTAAAACTTATGCTTATACCAGCTGTTACATAAATCATTGCAAAAAAAATAGAATTAATAAAAGTTTCCTTGTAAGATCTTGATATTACAAGTGAGGTTGTTACTGGTATTACAAGTAAACTACCAACCATAAGTGCACCTACAGTTTTTGTAGAAAAAGCAACTGTTATTGCTGATAATAATGTAAAAATAAAATTTGTTATTGAAACATTTACTCCACTTATTTTACTTATAACAGGATCTATTGATATAAAAAGCAAAGCCCAATATAAAAGAAGTGAAAATATTACAACGGCTATAAATAATAGAAACACCATTTTCACATCTTCATTTGATATTGTTGAAACTGATCCAAATAAAAATGATTCAAAAGATGACCCTCCTGGAGCATATTTTGATAAAATTGCAGCAAATCCAAGACCAGAACTCATTATTATAGCTGTTGCCATATCACCAAACTGTGGAAATTTTTTTCTAATAAATTCTATTATAAAAGCTGCTAGAACAACCACTATCATAGATGAAATTAGTGGATTAACGGCAAAAATAAGCCCAACTGCAACTCCTGCAAGTGAAGTATGACTTAAAGCATCTCCAATCATAGAAGTTCTTCTGTTCACCATAACTACTCCAATCATTGGCATTATAATTGCTAGAAAAATCCCTACAAGAAAAGCTCTTTTCATAAAATCATATTGTAGCATTTCATTAATAAAGTTCATAAATTTTTCCTTCATCTAGTTTAACTTTACTTTTTATATACTTTTGTGCGATTTCCATTTCATGAGTAACCATTACAATTGTCATTTTGTGTACATTATTTAGATGTTTTAAAAGTTCAAAAAATTCTCTTTTACTTTCTTTGTCAATTCCAACTGTAGGTTCATCTAAAATCAGCATTTTAGGGTCATTTAATATAGCTCGTGCTATCATTATTTTTTGTTTTTGACCACCTGAAAGCTCATTTACAGGCTTATTTATATATTTTCCCATTCCTATTAAATCAATAGCATCTTTTGCTTTCTGTTTAATATTTTTATTAATAAATTTTAAAAATCCAAATTTAGAATAAAGACCTAAAACTGTATACTCATAACATGTTATTGGAAAAGAAATCTTTGATGTTTCATTTATTTGAGGAACATAGCCTATATCTTCATAATTAAAATTATTATTTATTTCTTTATCAAAAATTTTTACACTGCCTGAATAGTTAGAATATTGTCCTAACATAATTTTTAAAAGAGTAGATTTTCCACTTCCATTTTCACCAACAATAGCCTTGAAATCTCCAACAGGAATTTCAAGGCTTAAATTATTTAATATATATTCATTTGTATATGAAAATTTCAAATTATTTATTTCAATTGCATTCATTATTTTACAGCTTCATAAATCATTTCTAAATTTTCTTTCATAATATCCTGATAATGAACATTATCTATTTCATCATCAGAAATAAATTCCATTGTAGCAATAGGTTTTACATCAACTCCTGTTTCTGCTGCGATAGTTTCTGCTGCTTTACTTGAGCCTCCTCTTTCAAAAAATGCTGTTTTAATTTTATTTTCTTTAATTACATCAATTACTTTTCTCATAGAGTCCATATCAGGTTCTCCATTTGTAAGTAATCCTGTTAAAGGAACTTGTTTTAAGTTAAAATCACGGCTTAAATAAGAAAAAGCTGTATGAGGTACTATAAACATATCTGTACCTGTTTTTTTAAATTTTTCTTTATATTCTTTAGTTAAGTTGTTTAGCTCATCAGCAATTTTTTTTGCATTTTTTTCATAATATTCTTTATTTTTTTCATCTATCTTAGCTAAAGCATCTGAAATTTTTTCAACCATTTTTACGCCTTCTACAGGGGATAACCATGTATGAGGATCATATTTGCCGCCTTCATGTTCATGATCATGATCTTTGTCACTTTCATCTTCATCTTCATGATCATGTTCTTCTTCATCTTTATTTGCTAAAATTAAATCATCTTCATCGTTAACTTCTGCTATTTCTACTTTAATGCTCTTATCTAAATCATCTAACCATTCTTCCATTCCAGCCCCATTAACGATAAGTAAATTTGCATTTGACAACTTTGCTACATCATCTGGTGATGGCTCCCAATCATGTGGCTCCTGATTTAATGGCATAAAGGCTTCAACATTAACTTTATCTCCTTCAATTTGTTTTGTTAAATCATAAATTGGAAAAAAAGATGTATATACTGTAAGTTTTTCACTATTTTCACTTTTTATATCATCTGCATCACTTGATGCAAAACTTTGAGAAACTGTTGCTGCTACAAAAACTAAAGATAAAGCAAGTGCAGCTATTTTTCTTTTTAAATTCATTTAATCCTCCGTAATTTAAATTTGCAAATCATTTGCATATTCATTTTATTTCAAGTGATTTTTTTGTCAAGATGATTTTTAATTCTTTATAAAATTTGTCTTTTATTTTAATTTAAATATAATTATTATTAAGGAGAATATTTTGGAAAAAATTGAGAAAATACTTAAAGATAACCATATAACGGTAACACAAAAAAGAATATCAATTTTAAAAATACTTGGTAAAATAGATAATCCCATTAGTGCGGAAGAACTACTTGAAAAAGCAAAAATTGAAAATTTTGATCTTGATCTTTCTACAGTTTATCGAAATTTAAATAAATTTGTAGAGAAAGATGTAGTAATACAATATTCAAGTATAAATGGTACAAATTACTATCAGCTTAAATCTAAAAAGCATAAACATATTTTAACATGTGTAAAATGTGGAAAAACAATTGCACTTGATCATTGTCCTGTTGAAAGTCTAGAAAAAAGCCTTGAAATGCAAACAAATTTTACAATTTTAAATCATAATCTTGAATTTTTAGGAATTTGTCCTGAATGTAAAAAAGGAAAAGCTTAATTTAATAAGTTTTTCCTTTTTTTATATTTACAAGTAAAGTTGATACAATTGTAAGAAATAGTGAAATTATTAAATTGAGTGTATATTTTTCGTTTAAAAAAATTACAGAAAGCATTGATCCAAATACTGGAATAAATAGTTTAAAAATACCCACATTACTTGCTTTCTGATATTTTAAAAGTAAATACCAAAGTAAAAATGCCGTTGCTGAAACAAATGCACCGTACAAAACTAAAATTAAACCTAATTTATTAAAATAAATTTTTGCTCCAAATATTTTAGATAATATAATAAGTATCGATGAACCTATAATAAACTGGAAAATACTTACAATATATGAATTTTTATCCTGTCCAAATTTTCTCATTATTATAGTTCCTAAACTTCCACATATCATTGAAACAAAAACTAATCCTTCGCCATTTAAAGAAAATGAAAAATCAATTCCTTTTCCACTTAAATTTGCTATTAAAATTGCTAAAACCCCAAAAATTATTGCCAAAAGTTTTTCTTTATTCATTTTATCATCTTTAAAAACCAAAGATGCAACAACTACAGTTATTATTGAATTAAAACCTTGAATAATTGAAGATTTTACTCCAGCTGTATTTGAAAGACCTATATAGTAAGCCATATATTGGATTGTAACCTGTGTTAAAGCAATAAAAAATAAAAACTTATAATCAAGTTTTTTAAAATTTGTTTTTTCTTCTCTATCAAATATAAGTTTATATACAATTACTAAAATCCCTGCAAGAAAAAATCTTATACCTGCTAAAAAAATTTTATCTTCAGTAGATGATATATTCATAATTTCATATGTTGATTTAATCATTGGTATTGCAGTTCCCCATAAAAAACAGGTAAAAATTGCAATTAGGCTTGCATAAAATTTATTTTTAAAATATTTTTCCATAATTTCTCCAAAAATAATTTCTATTTTCTAATTATTGTATATCATCATAAGACGGAAATGAATTTAAAGATTTAGCACTTTTTACAGCATCTAAAATTGCATATTTAATAGCAATTGATGCAAGTGATCCAACTACTGATACATCCGATTCAATTTCACCTGTAGCAAGTGTAAAAATTGTATCTCCATCATATAGAGTATGTACTGGAAAAATACTCATTGCATAACCATTATGTGCCATTGATGAAATCTTTTTACACTCTGCTTTATTAAATTTTGCATTTGTTGCAACAACTGAAATTGTAGTATTTTTACCAAATGAAGGAATCATTTTATCAAAAACTGATGCAGTATTTAAAAGACACTTATTTTTTTTATCATAAATTCCTGCAATTTGCTTTCCATCTTCATATATGTCACCAAAAGCATTTACAACAGATAAAGCTGAAATTACTAAATCTCCTTTTTTTATTGTATATGAGCCAAGACCTGATTTCATAGCAAAATCATTTCCTATTGCCTTTCCAATTGTCGCAGAAATTCCTGCTCCTACATTTCCTCTTCTACTTTCTATTTTGCTAGCATTTTTACACGCTTCATATCCCATTTTTTTATCGGGACGAATTTTTGAGTCTCCAAATTCAAGGTCAAAAATAACAGCTTGATTTACAATTGGAACCACTGTAACACCTACATCAATTCCAATGTTATGTTCTTCTAAATATTCCATGACACCAGCAGATGCATCAAGACCAAAAGCTGATCCTCCACTTAATACAACTGCATTTGAATACTGAACTTGATTTTGAGGATCTAACAAATCAGTTTCCCTAGTACCCGGAGCTCCTCCTCTAACATCAACAGAACATACTGTATTTTTCGGTGGTAAAATCACTGTTACTCCTGTGCTTTTATTTGATGCATGACCAACTTTAATTCCTTTAACATCAGTTAAATAACTCATAATATCTCCTTAAACTTACGTAAAATAAAAATATATTCATAAAATTTATAACCGCAAAGAATTTATACTCTTTAAAATTACAATTTCAACATATAAGTATATTATAAATTTTTTAATACATACTTATACAAATTTTTTTAAAAAAATTTGACTTTTTATTTTTTGGGTTTATAATTAATTATATAAGTTAATTACGTCAATGATAGAATTAGTAGTAATTGTTTTTTTTATAGAGAGAAGATGGTTGGTGAAAATCTTTAAAAAAATTTTTGTGAATGGATCTATCTGACCGAGAGTGAAATTTAATTAGAGTAGCTTAAGGGTGTTCTCACCTTACAGAGATAGGGTATGAATGTATCTGAAGATTTCATCATATCCACATTTTAAGTGGATTTTTTTGATGGATAAAATAGGGATGGCACCGTGGAATTTCCGCTCCTGTGATTGATTAATCAATTGCAGGAGCTTTTTTAGTTGGAGAAAAATATGAAAAATGAATACAAGCGATGGCAAATTAAAAATAAAATATAGATTTTAAATGTAAAAAACAAAACAAATTAATTAATAACTAAATAATACTTAAAGGAGAAAAAAATGAATACAAAAAAATTAGTCACAGCATCTGTTCTTTTAGCACTTGGATTTATACTTCACATTATTGCACCGCCATTAATAATGGGAATTAAACCTGATTTTTTACTTGCGATGATGTTTCTTGCAATTTTTATAAATCCTGATATTAAAAATGCAATGATAATTTCAATTGCTGCAGGAATTTTAACAGGAATTACAACAACTCTTCCTAATGGTCTTTTAGCAAATTTAATAGATAAAATAATAACAGGTTTTATAGTATATAATCTTACAAAATTTACAAAATTTAATTTTTTAAATATGATTATTATTTCAATTATAGGAACTTATATAAGTGGAACATTATGCTTATTAGTTGCATTCTTAGGAGATTTTACAATGTATTTTGCAAATTTACCTGTAGTTATAATCACAGCTTTATTAAATGGATTTATAGTACCTTTTATTTATAAATTAGAAAAAACTGCAATAAAAAAATCTTAATATTAAATATTAGTTTTAAAATTTATTAAATTAAAAAAGACGGGAAATTAAAATTTTTTCCGTCTTTTTAATTTATAAGTTTTAATTTTATTTTATTTCAAGCCATATAGGACAATGATCTGATCCTAAAACTTCTTGCATTATTCCTGCATCTACAAGATTATCTTTAAATTCTTCAGATGCAAGAAAATAATCTATCCTCCATCCAATATTTCTTTCTCTTGATTTTGCAAAATAACTCCGCCGTGAATATTCTTTTTCTTTATCAGGATAAAAATATCTAAATGTGTCTAAAAAGCCTGAATTTAAAAGCTCTGAAAATTTTTCTCTTTCTTCATCCGTAAAACCTGCATTTTTATGGTTTGTTGATGGATTTGCCAAATCAATTTCTTTATGTGCTACATTTAAATCACCACAAACAATTACAGGTTTCTTTTCTTTTAATTTATTCAAATACGATCTAAAATCATCTTCCCAAATTTGTCTATAATCTAGTCTTTCAAGATTTCTTTTTGAATTTGGTGTATAAACCGTTATAAAATAAAAATCTTCAAACTCTAATTTTATAATTCTTCCCTCATGATCATGTTCGTCTATACCCATATCATATTCAACTGAAATTGGTTCTTTTTTACTAAAAACAGCTGTTCCAGAATATCCTTTTTTATTAGCATAATTCCAAAATTGATGATAATCTTGAAGATTTAAATCAATTTGACCTTCTGAAAGTTTTATTTCCTGCAAGCCTATTATATCAGGCTTTTCCGTTTCAAAAAAATCTAAAAATCCTTTTTTTATTGCAGCTCTTAATCCATTTACATTCCAACTAAAAAGTTTCAATCTATTCTCCTATTCCTATTGCTTTTTTTGCCAATTTATCAGCAAGATCATTGTTTTCATTATTTGAATGAGCCTTTACTTTTACAAAATTAATTTCTATTTTCTTCATTCTGTCTGAAATAAATTCTTTATATGATTTTGTTAAATCATTATTTGCTTTCCATTCTTCTTTAGCCCATGATGAAATTCCCTGATAATCATGATATATTACTACTGACTTATTATTGTGTTTTATTGATTCATCAATAGCTATTTCTGTTGCTTTAAGTTCTCCTGCAACATTTCTGTGAATAAAAAATTCATCTGAAAATTTTTTTGAATAGCATATTTTTTCACCATGAGTAAATAACACAACACCAGATCCATAAATTTTTTCTTTTAAATTATATGAACCATCTACATAAGCTATTGCATTTTCATTATTAAATGTATTATTAAGCTTTTCTTCAAAGTTTTTTTTATCGCCTTCTAAAAACGCTTTTGCCTCTTCATAAGTTTTAAATGATTTATATATTGCATTGCTATATTTATTAATCTCATTAAAACATTCATTCCAAGTTTTATATATCCCAGGATTTCTCCCGACTTTTACTGCATAATATTTCATATGAATTTTTTATTAACCCAATATGAAACTTGACCAGGACCAACTTCAAATAATCCATTTCCATTTTCATCAATTTTAATTTCATGATTATTATGACCTGATAAATCAACATAAATTTCATCTGCCTCTTCTTCTCCAACAAACATTTGTTTCTGTGCAGAATCGCCAATAGAAATTATTACTACAAGCTTTGAAGAATTTATATCTCCTCTTCTAACCCAGCCTATCACTTGTTGATTATCAAAATAATCATCCTGATTACCGTATGCAAATTTTTTTCTTACTTTTATCATATTATCAATCATACTTTTTTTCTGATTTTTTAATTCTTCGCTGTTTATTCCATAATAATCTCCAGCAAAAATGCACGGATATCCATCTTTTCTAAATAAAATTAATGCATATGCTATTTCCTTAAACCAATCATCCACCCAACTTTCAAGGCTTTGTCCTGGTTGTGAATCGTGATTATCAACAAATGTAACAGCATTCAACGGTTTTTGTTTTACAAGTGTGTTATCAAAAATTTTTCTCATATCATATGTCCCATTTGATTTACTAGCCTTAGACATATTAAAATGAAGTACAACATCAAATAAATCAATTCTCCAGTCGGTATTATCAAGATATTTACTCATTGATGATTCATCGTTTTGCCAATATTCTCCAAGAAGATAAAAATCTCCTTGCTTTTTTTGCATTATATGCCTTGAAAGCTTATCTATAAAACCATAATCAATGTGTTTAAGAGCATCAAATCTTATACCATCAATTCTTGTTGTATCTAGATACCAATCAATCCATTTGAAAATTTCATTTTCAACATCTGGATGAGAATGATCTATATCAGCATTCATTAGATAATCATAATTTCCATTTTCATTTGATACTTCGTTACTCCAATATTTTCCATTACCTAAAATTCTATAAACTGCTTTAGTTTTGCTTGAATTATCAAAATCAATTCCTGAAAAATGGTAATAGTGCCATTTAAAATCTGAATATTTATTATTTCTACCAGAAAACTCAAATCCAGTCCAACCTTCTATTTCTAACTCACCTGATACATCTTTTGTTCTATCATTTTGATCTACCATTATTGCTTTGAATTTTTCAGTATAATCTGCTCCTGCTTTATGATTTAAAACTACATCTCCGTATACTTTAATGTTATTTTCATGCAATACTTTAATACATTCTAAAAGCTCATCTTTTGTTCCATATTTTGTTCTAACTGTTGATTTTTGATCAAATTCCCCAAGATCCCGCAAATCATATATTCCATATCCTACATCATCTTTACTTGTACCTTTACACATCGGTGGTAACCACAAAGCATCAATTCCTGATTCTTTTATATTTTTTGCATTATCTTTTAAAAATGTATAATAATTTCCATCTGAAGGAGTTGTCCATTCAAATGCCTGCATCATAACAAAATTATCATCCATTAGTTTCTCCATTTAAAATATCAATTGAAGATGATGTTCCTAATCTACTTGCACCAGCATCTATCATGGCTTTTGCTTCTTTGAAAGTATGAATTCCTCCAGCAGCTTTCACTTTAGCTTTACCTTTTACAGCATTTTTCATAAGTTTTACATCGTAAACTGTTGCTCCTGCTGTAGAAAAACCAGTAGAAGTTTTTACAAAATCTGCTTTTGCTTTAACTGCAAGCTCACATGCTTTTACTTTTTCTTCATCAGTTAAAAGAGATGTTTCTATTATTACTTTTAATATTTTATCTCCAATTTCATTTTTTATTTTGTTTATTTCATTTTCAACATAATCATATTTTCTATCTTTAAGTGCAGATATATTTATTACCATATCAATCTCATCAGCACCATTTATAACACAATTTTTGGCTTCAAATACTTTTGACTCAGTTGTCATTGCACCTAAAGGAAATCCTATAACTGCAGTTATTTTTATATTTTCATTATAATTTTTTACAGTTTTTACAAACGCACCATTTACACATACAGAATAAAAATTATACTTTACTGCTTCATCTACTAATTTTTTTATTTCAGATTCTACTGCATCAGCTTTTAAAAGTGTGTGATCTATATACTTATTTATCATTTTTTTCTCCATATTTTATGTTAACTATAACAATATCATCTTTTTGCTCATTCCATGAAAAATTCTGTGCTTTTTTTATTATTTCAAATGGGTTTGATGTTACTAAAAATAAATTTTTTAATCTTTTTTCTCCAAATTGTTGACCATTTTCATTTTCACTCTCGGTAAGACCATCGGTATAAAAAAGAATTTCATCACCAAAACTTAAATCAAAAGTTTTCTCTTCATAAATACTTTCTTTAAAATAATTTGAAATCATTTTTCCTTTTGCATATAATTCAAATATTTCATTATTTCTTTTAATAAGAGGTATACAATTATGACCAGCATTTGAAAAAATTAGTTTATTATTTTTAGTATCAAAAAGTCCAATCCATATTGTAAAATACGATTCTGTATCTTCATTTAATTTTATAAATTTATCATTTAATTTGGAAAGAATCATAGATGGTGAGAAATCTGGATGTTTATCAATTATAGCATTAACTGTCTGTTTTACAAACATAGTCATGATTGATGCTACAACTCCATGACCCATTACATCTGCAACATAAAAATAATATTTATCTTCTGATATTTTTATTATATCGTACATATCACCTGATAAATCATCACTTGGTTTATATAATCCAGAAAAAATCAAATTTGAATATTTACCATTTTTCGGCAAAATTTTCTGCTGTATATTTTTTGCAAATCTTATATCATCTATCATTTTTCGATTTGCATTAAAAAGTTCATTTTTTATTTTTACTTCACTTGTAACATCTCTATAAACTTCGATCGTTCCCATAAATTTATTACTATTATCATAAATTGGGGAACTTTTTATATCGTAATATCTTTCATTGATTCTTTTCTCTTCTAAAACTGTTGTATTAAGATTTATTGTTTGAGGAGATATGCACGAAAGTTGTGTATCAGCTAATAAAGAGCATTTATCGATTTTTATTGATGGATTGGATTTTTTCATTGCTTCATTCATATATATAACATTTCCATTAGAATCTAACAATCTTACCCAATCATCCATTGAATTTAAAAATATATAATTGTCCTTGAAAATATTGTTATTGAATTTCATAATACCTCTTTTAATATGATATCATTTAAAAGTCTTTTTTACAATAAAAAAACCCAACCTTCAATCGGCTCAAATTGAAAGTTGAGTATGAATTAAAATATATTTGAATTCATAAAGTAAAATTGAATTAAGTACTGTATTCAATTTACTAAAAAATTTTAAACTAATTCTATGATAGCCATTTCGCTACCGTCACCTCTACGAGGTCCAAGTTTTAAAACTCTTGTATATCCGCCATTTCTATCCTCATATTTTGGTGCAACTTCACTAAATAATTTCTGAACAGTTGTCGGCTTATAAATATATCCTGCAGCCTGTCTTCTAGATGCAAGTGTATTTTTCTTACCAAGAGTAATCATTCTATCTGCCATTTTTTGTGTCTCTTTAGCTCTTTTGAAAGTTGTTGTAATTCTTTCGTTGTCTATAAGAGAAGTTACTTGGTTTCTTAATAAAGCATTTCTATGATCGCTTCTTCTGCCAAGTTTTCTTTTATTAGCCATCAAAGCCTCCCTATTTACTCATCTTGACCAATTTCAAGGCCTAAAGATTCTATTTTTTCCTGTACTTCTATTAATGATTTTCTTCCGAAGTTTTTGATACTTTTAAGTTGTTCCATAGATGAAGAAACTATATCTCCAACGGTGTTAAATCCGCCTCTTTTTAGACAGTTAAAACTTCTAAGTGATAAATCAAGTTCTTCTATTGTCTTTGAGTAGATCTCATCTTCCTCTTCTTCTTCAACAATTTCTTCCTTAATTTCTTCTTCAGGAGGGAATTTTAAATCTGGAAGTTTCTTAAAAAGTTCTAAATCTTCAATTAAAATCTTACTACCCTCAGCCAAAGCTTCTTGTGGTGTAATGGTTCCATTAGTCCAAACCTCGAGTATAAGCTTATCAAAGTCTGTTCTGTGTCCGACTCTCATATTTTCGATACTGAAATTACATCTTTTTACAGGTGTAAAAGTAGAATCTATCGCAATTGTTCCAATAGGATCATCATCTGATTTATTATCTTCACTTAAAGCATATCCTTTTCCATCTACTATATCCATTCCAATTAACAATTTTCCTTTTTCATTTATTGTACAGATATAATGGTCAGGATTTGCTATTTCAACATTTGCATCAGATTTAATATCTTTTGCTGTTACAATTTTTGGTCCTGTAACATCTAAAAATAATGTTATAGGTTCATCAGAATATTTCTTTAACGATATTCCTTTAATATTAAGAACTATTTCAGGAACATCCTCTTGAACTCCTTCAATTGTTGAAAATTCATGAAGAACACCTTCAATAAGTATTTTTGATATTGAAGAACCAGGTAAAGATGAAAGTAGCACTCTTCTTATGCTATTTCCAATTGTTGTTCCATATCCTCTTTCTAAAGGAGATAAAGCAAATTTACCATAATTATTTTCTTCATCTATATCCAATATCTCTATATTTGTATCTAATTTTTCTATCATCTTACACTCCTTAGTTAAATAAAATTTAACTATTACTTAGAATAGAACTCTACTATCGCACGTTCATCAACTGGAACATCTATTTGTTCTCTTGTTGGGAATGCATTGACTTTAGCTTTTAAATTCTCCAAATCACTATCTAACCAATCAACTACACCAAAAGATGCATTTGCTTCTTTAATTTGTTTAAATTCTTCAGATGATTTTGATTTGTCTTTTATTTCTATTTCATCATTTACTTCAATTAAATAAGAAGGTATATCAACTTTTTTACCATTTACTAAAACGTGACCATGATTTACAATCTGTCTTGCTTGTCTTCTTGTTTTTGCAAAGCCAAGTCTAAAAATAACATTGTCTAATCTTCTTTCACAAAGGATCATCAAATTTTCACCTGTCTGACCTTGCAATTTAACAGCTTTCTCATAGTATCCTCTAAACTGTTTTTCAAGAATACCATATATAAATTTTGCTTTTTGTTTTTCTCTTTGTTGTGCACCATACTCACTTTGTTTTCCTCTTCTTTGGTTTGAAACTCTCTTAGAATTTCTGCTATATCCCAAATAAGCAGGACTTATTCCAAGTGATCTGCACTTTTTTAAAACAGATTCGTTTGATACTGCCATCTATTCCTCCTAAACTCTTCTTCTCTTTGGTGGTCTTGCTCCATTATGAGCTACTGGTGTAACATCTTTAATTAAAGAAACTTCTAAACCAGCTGCTTGAAGACTTCTGATAGCCGACTCTCTTCCACTTCCTGGTCCTTTTACATAAACTTCAACAGATTTAATACCATAATCTTTTGCTTTATCAGCTGCTTCTTGTGCTGCTTCCTGTGCTGCGAAAGGTGTGGATTTTCTGGAGCCTCTAAAACCTAATTGACCTGCTGAAGCCCATGAAAGCACATTACCCTGCATATCAGTAATTGATACCATTGTATTATTAAAAGTTGAAGAAATATGAACTTGTCCTCTTTCAACGGATCTTTTTACTTTTCTTTTTCTGGTTGTTTTACCTTTACGTGCCATAAATCCTCCTTTCTACTTATTTCTACCTTTTCTTGTTCTTGCATTGTTTTTGGTATTCTGTCCTCTTACTGGAAGACCTTTTTTATGTCTTATACCTCTATAGCAATTTATTTCTCTAAGTCTTTTGATGTTCATAGAAACTTCTCTTCTAAGATCACCTTCGATTGTATATTTATTTAACTCATCACGGATTTTACCTAATTCTTCTTCTGTAAGATCTTGCATTTTAGTATCTGGATTAATATCTGCATCTTTTAATATTTTATTTGCAGTTGTTCTTCCTATACCATAAATATAAGTAAGACCTATCTCAGCTCTTTTTTCTCTAGGTAAATCTATACCGGCAATTCTTGGCATTTATTCCTCCTTAACCTTGTCTTTGTTTATGTTTTGGATTTTCGCAAATTACCATCAGTTTGCCTTTTCTTTTGATAATTTTGCATTTATCACACATTTTTTTTACTGATGCTCTAACTTTCATTTAAGCCTCCTATTTTTTTCTCCAAGTAATTCTACCTTGAGTAAGATCATACGGTGAAAGTTCTACTGTAACTTTATCTCCTGGTAAAATTCTTATATAATTCATTCTTAATTTTCCAGAAATCCTTGCATTAATTACTGCTCCATTATCAAGCTTCACCTTAAAGTTAGCATTAGGCATTGCATCTATAACTTCGCCCTGAACTTCTATCGCATCATTTTTTGACATTAACAGAACCCTCCTTAAACAATTTAATAGCTTTTTTCAACTCTCCATTACTCATTGTTTTATAATCATCCAATGTCATATTGATTTTACTGATATGTTTAATGTTTTTACGTTTCGGTTTTTCGATTTTTCGTTCATCACCATCTATCAACAAGACATAGTCGTTATCAAGAATTTGCTTGATTACAAAGATTCCGTCTTTGTCTCGTCCACATTTTGACTTTATCAATTGACCTTCCCTAAGGTCAAACTTATTTTCTACTATTTTAGAAAAAATCATTAAAATCCTTATAGACTTTTTTTAATACTTTCAAAAACATCTTCAGGTGTTTTTGTTCCATCAATATCAATCAGAATCCCTTGCTCTTTATAATAGTCAACTAAAACACTAGTTGATTCATTATAAACTTTAATTCTATTTCTAACAGTCTCTTCTTTATCATCTTCTCTTTGAATTAACTTTGAACCATCATAATCACAAATGCCATCGACTTTTGGCGGATTACTTTTTATATGATATGATCTTGAACATGTAGGACAAACTCTTCTTCCAGAAATACGATCTATAAGTTCTTCTTCTGGAACGTTTATATATATAACAACATCAATTTTATCATTATTATTTTTTAAACCATCATCTAATGCCTTTGCCTGGAAAAGATTTCTAGGAAATCCATCTAATACTATATTTTCTGAGTCAATTGATTTGAGTTTATCCCAAACAAGTTCTACTGTTAGTTCATCAGGAACAAGTTCTCCCTTATCCATAAAACTTTTTGCTTTTTTACCAAGTTCTGTATTGTTTTTAATATTTTCTCTAAAAATATCACCAGTAGATAAATGGTATGCATTTAAATACTCTACAAGTTTATCTGCCTGTGTTCCTTTTCCGGCTCCCGGAGGTCCTAATAAAATACTTTTCATTTTTATACCTTTTATTTTAAAAATCCTTTATACTGTTTCATGGTAATCATAGCTTCAATTTGCTTAATTGTTTCGAGTATTACTCCAACGATTATTATTACAGAGCTTCCTCCAAAAGATAAATCTAAACCAAGTAGTCTTGATGCAATTGTTGGTACCGCTGTTAAAACCGCCAGTCCTAAAGCACCGATAAATGTAATTTTTGAAGATATTCTTTGTAAAAATTCACTTGTAGGTTTCCCAGGTCTAATTCCTGGCACAAAGCCTCCATACTGTTGTAACTGTTTTGCATATTCAACTGTATTAAATTGAATTTGATTATAGAAATACGCAAAAAGCATTATAAGCAATGATTGTACTATAAGATATATTGCTGTTCCAAATGTTCCACTCTGTGAAAGTAATTTTGACGTAAAATTACTTGAAGATCCACCAATAAATAGAGCAATAGTTGATGGAATTGCCAAAACAGCACTTGCAAATATTATTGGCATTACACCACTCATATTTACTTTTACAGGAATATTTGTTGACTTTCCACCATACATTTTCCTGCCCACAACTCTTTTAGCATATTGCACTGGTATTCTTCTTTCACCCTGTGTTAAAATAACAACCGCTATAATTATAAGAATAATTATTGCAACCATTAAAATAACAGCCCAAATTGGAACTAAACTATAGTGTAAAGATGTTGACCGTTTTTTAAGTGTATTAGGAATTGCAGATATAATACCAAAAAATATTATTAATGAGACTCCATTTCCAATACCTTTGTCAGTTATCATATCTCCAATCCATGTTAAAAACATAGTTCCTGCAATAAGAACAACATTCATAATGAAATTTTCAAAAGAAGTAGCTTTTGAGAGTGCTGTTGCAAAAAGTCCATTAGTAATTGCTACTGATTGGAAAATTGCAAGAGCTACAGCAAGATATCTTGTATATCTTTGAATGGTTTTTCTTCCTTGTTCCCCTTCTTTTGTAAGTTCTTCTAGCCTTGGAATTGCAACAGTTAAAAGTTGCATTACAATTTGTGATGTAATATATGGTTGTACACCAAGTGCAAATATTGAAAGTGAAGCAAGACCTCCGCCTGTTAGAAGATTAAGCATATCTACAAGCGTTCCTTGCATACCTTCGTATGCTTTAGTTAAGGCTTGTGTATCTATAAAAGGAATTGGAATATTATTTCCTAGTCTGTAAATTACAATCATTAAAAAAGTAAAATAAACTCTTTTTCTGATTTCTGGGACTTTCCATGCATCCTTTAATGTTTTAAACATTAGATCACCTCAGCCTTTCCCCCTTGGGCTGAAATTTTTTCTTGTGCACTTTCTGTAAATTTATTAGCTTGAACTGTTAATTTTTTTGTAAGTTCCCCGTTTCCTAATATCTTTACGCCATCTTTTGCTTTATTTTTCTTACATAAATTATTTTCAAATAATAATTCAGGAGTAACTACTGTTCCTTCTTCAAATATATTAAGTTGTGAAATGTTTACTGTTTCATAAACTTTCTTAAAATGATTTGTAAATCCTCTTTTTGGCAAACGTCTATATAGTGGCATTTGTCCACCTTCAAAACCAGGTCTTACTCCTCCACCGCTTCTTGAATTTTGTCCGTCCTGACCACGAGAAGCTGTTTTTCCTTTACCTGAACCAGCACCTCTGCCGACTCTTTTTTTCTTTTTAAGCTTTTCTGCTGGTCTAAGATCATCAAGTCTCATCTGATACCTCCTAGTTTGCTTCTTTGACATCAAGCATAAAATCAATTCTTCTGATCATGCCTTTTATTGCGTCATTATTTTCTTTAACAACTGTTTGGTTTGGTTTTCTTAGTCCCAAAGCTTTAGCTGTATCAATTTGTTTTTTTGTTCTTCCTATGAAAGATTTTTTTAATGTAATTTCAAGTTTTGCCATTTTATCTCCTATCCCAGTATTTCTTCTACTGTTTTTCCACGGAGTCTTGCAACGTCTTCAACAGTCTTCATATTTGAAAATGCATCTAAAACTGCATTAACTATATTAAGAGGATTGTTTGTTCCAAGATTTTTAGCTTTAACATCTTTATAACCTGCAAGATCGCAAATCGAACGAATTGCTCCACCAGCTATAATTCCAGTACCTTCACTTGCAGACATTAATAAAACATGTCCTGCACCTGATTTTCCTTCAACTCTATGTGGAATTGTTGTTTTTACCATTGGTACTGTTATCATGTGTTTTCTGGCATCTTCTCCAGCTTTTCTTATTGCTTCAGGAACTTCAACGGCCTTACCTGTACCAATTCCTACATGACCGTTTCTATCACCAACTACAACAAGTGCTGAAAATCTCATGTTTCTACCACCTTTTACAGTTTTAGCAACTCTATTAAGACTTATTACACTATCTTCAAGGTTGAGTTTATTTACTTCTTTTTTTAATAAATACATTTTTCTCTCCCTACTAAAATTTAAGTCCAGCTTCTCTGGCACCTTCCGCAATTGCAGCTACCTTACCATGATATTGGTATCCACTTCTATCAAATACAACGCTATTTATTCCAGATTCAATTGCTCTTTTTGCAATTACTTCTCCAACTTTTTTTGCTGCCTCTATGCTTTTTGTTGACTCTAAATTTTCTTTAACTTCAGATTGAAGTGTATTTGCAGCAACAAGTGTCTTTCCATTCACATCGTCAATTATTTGTGCATATATATTTGTATTTGATTTATGAACACTTAATCTTGGTCTTTCGGGAGTTCCGCTTATTTTACTTCTTACTCTTAATTTTCGAGTTAATAATCTTTGATTTTTATTTTTTGTTGCCATAGCTTACTCCTCTACTTACCAGTCTTTCCTTCTTTTCTAAGAATTCTTTCACCTTCATACTTGATTCCTTTTCCTTTGTAAGGTTCAGGTTTTTTCCAAGCACGAATCTTTGCGGCATGTTCTCCTACCAATTGTTTATTAATTCCTTTAACTATAATAGTATTATTGTCAGGAGTTTCAACCTCAATTCCTTCAGGATCTGCCATGGTAACTTGATGTGAAAAGCCCAAATTCATAACAAGATTCTTGCCCTGCTTTTGAGCTCTATATCCTGTACCAACAATTTGTAACTTTTTAGAATAACCTTCTGTTACTCCTTCTACCATGTTAGCTATCAGAGATCTATATAATCCATGAAAAGCATTAGCCTGTTTTGAAGAATTTAAAGGATTAACTGTAAGTTCATTATTTTCTAATTTTACTTCTATAAGTTTATCAACTTTTTGGCTATCTTCTCCCTTCGGTCCTTTTACAGTAACTACATTCTCATTGGAAATTTCTACTGTAACGTTTGAAGGTATTTCTATAGCTTTTTTGCCTATTCTTGACATCTAGTCCTCCTTACCAAACATAGCAAACAACTTCGCCACCAACTTTTTCTTTTCTTGCTTGTTTATCAGTTAAAAGTCCTTTTGAAGTTGAAATAATTGCAATTCCTAATCCACCAAGTACAACTGGTATTTCATTAGCCTTTGCATAAACTCTTCTACCTGGTTTAGAAATTCTCTTAAGACCAGAAATTACTCTTTCATTTTCTTGTGAATATTTTAAATCAACTGTTAAAATACCTTGTTTTCCATCTTCAACAACATTATATCCTGTAATATAGCCTTCATCTAAAAGAATTTGGGCGATTGCTTTTTTTTCATTTGAAGATGGAATCTCAACTTGTTTATGATTGGCTTTATTTCCATTTCTAATTCTTGTAAGCATATCTGCGATTGGATCTGTTAACATTTTTTGCCTCCTTATTACCAGCTAGCCTTTTTAACTCCTGGTATTTCGCCCTTATTTGCTAATTCTCTAAAGCAAATACGGCAAATTCCATACTTTCTCAAATATCCATGAGGTCTACCACAAATCTTGCACCTATTGTATGCTTGTGTGCTGTATTTTGCTTTTCTTTTTTGTTTTGCAATTTGTGATTTTTTTGCCATTATTTCTCCTTAATTTTTGCTAAATGGCATTCCCATCATTTCCAAGAATGCTTTTGCTTCCTCATCTGTTTTTGCTGTAGTAACTATTGAAATATCCATTCCGTGGATAAATTCAACATCATCGTAATTGATTTCAGGGAAAATTAATTGTTCTTTTATTCCTAAAGAATAATTTCCTCTTCCATCAAATGAATTTGCACTTATTCCTCTAAAATCTCTTACACGTGGAAGTGAAATTGAAACTAACTTATCAAGGAAATCATACATTTTCTTTCCTCTTAATGTCACTTTAGCTCCAATTGCTTGTCCTTCTCTTAACTTAAAGTTTGAAACTGATTTTTTTGCAATAGTCTCTACAGGAGCTTGTCCTGTAATTAATGCCAATTCATTTTTAGCACTCTCTAATAAGTTTTTATTATCTTTAGCTTCTCCTAAACCAACATTTACAGAAATCTTTACAAGTTTAGGAACCTGCATTATATTCTCATATTTAAATTGATCCATAAGAGCAGGTACCACTTCGTTTATATATTTATTTTTTAATCTGCTTTCTACCATTGTTTTCTCCTTTTGGATCTTAATCAAATTTTTCTTCTGTCTTGTTTGATACTCTTACTTTTTTGCCATCAATTATCTTTTTAGATGTTCTAATCCCTTTTTGTAATTTTTCGGAATACAGAAGTACATTCGATGCATGAATTGAACCTTCTTGTTCTATTATTCCACCTTCTTCACCCATAGCTTGTGGTTTTTTATGATGTTTTTGAATATTAACTCCTTTAACCACAACTCTATTTTCTTTAGGAATAACTTTAAGAACTTCACCTACAGCACCTTTATCTTTCCCTGAGATTACTTGAACCTTATCTCCTTTTTTAATGTGCATATATTCCTCCTACAAAACTTCTGGAGCAAGAGATATTATTTTCATGAAACCCTCGCCACGAAGCTCTCTTGTAACCGGTCCAAAAATACGTGTGCCAACCGGTGATTTATCATCTTTAACTATTACAGCGGCATTATCATCAAACTTAATATATGATCCATCAGGTCTTTTAACTCCTCTTGAAGTTCTTACAATAACAGCTTTTACAACTTGACCTTTCTTTACAACGCCACCGGGTGTTGCATTTTTGACTGTACAAACTACAACATCACCTATATTTGCATATCTAATTCCCGTGCTTCCTAATACTTTAATTACCAATAATTCTCTAGCACCTGAATTATCTGCAACTCTCATTCGAGTTTCTTGTTGAATCATTTAAATACTCCTTTTCTGTTTGGAAATTATTTAGCAGCTTCAATAACGCGAACGAGTCTCCATCTTTTTGTTTTTGATAATGGTCTTGTTTCCATTATTAAGACTTTATCTCCAACTTTAGCCTCGTTATTTTCATCATGAGCTTTGAATTTCTTGCTTCTATTTATTCTTTTTTTATAAACCGGATGTTGTACTTGTGTCTCAACTTTCACGGTTATTGTTTTATCCATTGAATCAGAGACAACAACTCCCTGTTCTACTCTTCTTTCATTTCTTTCCATGAAGTTAAGCCTCCTTGTTTATTCCAAGCTTACGTTCTGTAATTATTGTTTTAAAACGAGCTATGTCTTTCTTTACATTTCCTATTGCACTTGGGTTTTCTAATTGACCTGTTGCTTTTTGAAAACGAAGATTGAAAAGCTCAGCCTGCAAGTCGGATAGTTGCTTATTTAGACTTCCGTCATCAAGCTTACGTATTTCTGATACTTTCATTCTAAGCCTCCTCTATTCCCGCTTCTATTTTCTTTATAAATCTGCACTTTATAGGCAACTTCTGTGCAGCAAGTCTCATTGCTTCTTTTGCGACAGGTTCACTTACTCCACTCATTTCAAATAAAACTCTACCTGGTTTTACAACTGCTACCCAATATTCTGGAGCGCCTTTACCTGATCCCATTCTAACTTCTGCTGGTTTTTTTGAAATTGGTTTATCTGGGAATACTTTAACCCAAATATTTCCACCTCTTTTAATATATCTTGTCATCGCACGTCTTGCAGCTTCTATTTGGTTCGCAGTCATCCATACAGGTTCAAGTGCTTGAAGACCATAATCTCCATATGCAAGTTTGTTTCCTCTGTTTGCCGCACCTTTCATTCTGCCTCTGTGTTGTTTACGATATTTAACTCTTTTAGGCATCAACATGATGTATTTTCCTCCTTTTCTTTAAGGATTAATTATTGTTGTTTCTTTTGTTATTTCTTCTATTATTTCTTCTTGTATTAGAGCGTTTAACTTTAAGTTTTGGTTCTCTTTCAGCTTTTTGTCCTGGAAGAACTTCACCTTTGTAAATCCAAACTTTGCAGCCGATTTTACCATATTGTGTATCAGCTTCCATAAATCCGTAATCAACATTTGCTCTAAGTGTTTGAAGAGGAATTGTTCCTTCGCTATAATGCTCTGTTCTTGCCATATCTGCTCCGCCAAGTCTTCCAGATACAGCTGTTTTTATTCCTAAAGCACCGCTTCTCATTGCTCTTTGTATTGCCTGTTTCATTGCTCGTCTGAATGTAACACGGTTTTCAAGCTGCTGTGCTATATTTTCTGCAACTAGTTGAGCATTAACATCAGGATTTTTTATTTCTTCTACATTAAGAATTACTCTTTTTCCTTTTGCTACTTTCTCAATTTTAGCTTTTAATTCTTCAACGCCTGTACCACCTTTTCCAATTACCATACCAGGTTTTGATGTATAAATTGAAACTTTTACATTGTTTACCGCACGTTCAATTTCAACCGAAGCTATTCCTGCAGCCTTACATTCTGTTTTTACTAATTCTCTGATGTTATAATCTTCAACCAAAATATCACCGAAGTTTTTCTTATCAGCAAACCATTTTGAATTCCAGTCTTTGATTACTCCAACTCTCATTCCTTCAGGACTTACTTTTTGGCCCATCTAATCCTCCTCTAACTCTTTCTCGGATAAAATTACACCTATATGACTTGATCTTTTTAAGATAGGGTAAGCTGCTCCCTTTGCTTTTGGTCTCCGTCTTTTAAAAGTAGGTGCATCATTGGCATATGCGTTATTAACAACAAGATTTTCTCTATCAAGTCCATTATTATTTTCCGCATTTGCAATAGCACTATTTAAAACAGATTCAAGAAGTCTTGCACCTTTTTTATTTGTAAATCTTAGGATATTTAGTGCTTCGTCAACCTGTTTACCTCTTATCTCTTTGCATATATAGTTAACTTTTAGAGGAGAAATTCTCTGATATTTTGCTTCTGCTTTAATTTTCATTTCTTTCTCCTATCTTATCTTTCCTGCTTTTTCGTTCTTTTTGATATGACCTTTAAATGTTCTTGTTGGAACAAATTCGCCAAGTTTATGACCTACCATGTCTTCTGTAATATAAATTGGAACATGTTTTCTTCCATCATGTACTGCGATTGTGTGTTCTATAAATTCAGGAAATATAGTTGAACGTCTTGACCATGTTTTAATAACTTTCTTTTCGCCTTTTTCATTAAGTTCATCTATTTTTTTCAAAAGATGTTCATCTGCAAAAGGTCCTTTTTTTACTGATCTAGCCATTATTCCTCCTATTTCTCATTTCTTCTTCTAACTATATAATCGGAAGATTTTTTATTTTTCTTTCTTGTTTTAAGTCCAAGAGCTTTTTTACCCCATGGAGTCATTGGTCCTGGTCTTCCAACTGGTGCTCTTCCTTCACCACCTCCATGTGGATGGTCTACCGGGTTCATCGCACTTCCTCTTACATGAGGTCTTTTTCCCATGTATCTAGATTTTCCGGCTTTACCTATTTTAATAAGTTCATGGTCTGAATTTCCAACCTCTCCAATAGTAGCTCTACAATTAAGGTGTATCAATCTTGTTTCTCCAGATGGAAGTTTTACTGTTGCAAACTTTCCTTCTTTTGCCATAAGTTGTGCTGAAACCCCTGCACTTCTTACAAGAATTGCCCCAGCTCCTGCTTTAAGTTCTATATTATGAATTCTTGTACCTATTGGCATATCTTGTAATTCTTTTGCATTTCCTGGTTTAATATCTGCATCTTTTCCTGAATAAACAATATCACCTACGTTAAGTCCTTTTGGGGCAAGAATATATTTCTTTACACCATCTGCATATGCTAATAACGCAATATTTGCTGATCTATTTGGATCATATTCTATTGTTTTTACTCTTGCAGCAATTCCATCTTTATTTCTTTTAAAATCAATGATTCTATATTTTCTTTTTACTCCACCACCTCTATGACGTGAAGTAATTCTTCCTTTATTGTTTCTTCCACCCGAACTTTTCAGATCAGTTAAAAGAGATCTTTCAGGCTTATCAGTTGTAATGTTTTCAAATGATGAAACACTCATTCCACGAACACCATTTGAAGTTGGTTTATATTTTCTTATAGCCATTTATTCCTCCATTACATTCCTTCGAAAAATTCTATTTCTTTGGAATCATCTGTAAGTGTTACGATAGCTTTTTTCCGATCATTGCTTTTTCCGTAACCGAATTTCGTTCTTCTTTTTTTACCTACGTAATTCATTGTTCTTACTTTTTTTACTTTAACACCATCAAAAATAGCTTCTAAAGCTTTTTTAATTTCTGGTTTGTTAGCTTTTTTATCTACTTTGAAAGTGTATTTATTTTCATTTATAAGATCCATTGATTTTTCTGTTACAATTGGTCTTAAAATAACTTCATATGGTGATTTCATTAAATGAACACCTCCTCAAGTTTATTTAAAGCATCTTTTGTAATTACTAATGATTTAAATCTTAAAATATCATACACATTTATAAGATTTGCAACTGAAGATTCTACAAATTTGATGTTTCTAAATGATCTATATAATTTATCATTTTTATCATCATATACAATGTAAGCTTTTTTATCAGCCTTTATATTAGTAAGTACATTTTTTGCTTCTTTTGTGCTGTAGTTGTCAAAATTAAGTGAATCAACAACTATAAGCTCATTTTCTTTAAATTTTGAAGTAAGTACTGAGTAAAGCGCTTTTCTTCTTACAGATTTAGATACTTTATAACTATAGTCTCTAGGCTTCGGTGCAAAAACAACTCCACCACCTCTGTAATGCGGAGATCTAATAGAGCCCTGTCTTGCTCTACCTGTACCTTTTTGTCTAAACGGTTTTTTTCCTCCGCCTCTTACTTCAGTACGTGTTTTTGCTGACTGAGTGCCCTGTCTTTTATTTGCAAGTTGACTTTTTACAACTTCGTAGACGGATTGTTCGGAAATATTAGTGTCGAATAGAACTTCATTTAATTCAACTTCACCGACATTCTCGCCTTTTTGATTTAATACTGCTATTTTAGGCATTTACTTCCTCCCTCTTATAGACTCTTTACGGCCTGTTTTACTTGTACAAGTCCGCCTTTTGGTCCCGGAACAGCTCCCTTTATGAGAATGTAATTGTCTTGTGTATTAACTCTGACAACTTTAAGATTTTGAACTGTAACTCTGTCGTGACCCATCTTTCCGGATCCTTTTCTTCCCTTTAGAACTCTTGCCGGATCAGAACCTGCTGCTCTTGCACCAGCAACTCTATGTGATTTGGAACCATGTCCTTGTGGACCTCTTTGATAATTCCATCTCTTGATAGCTCCTTGTGTTCCTTTTCCTTTTGATATTGCTACAACATCTACAAGTTCTCCCTCTTGGAATGTATTTAGATCAATTACATCTCCAAGGTTGTAGTTTTCTGTTGATTCTACTTTGATTTCTCTTAAATATCTTTTGTAAGAAACACCTGCTTTGTCAAAATGTCCTTTAAGAGGTTTTTTCGTTTTCTTTTCTTTTTTTTCTACTGTTGCGACTTGAATTGCATCATAGCCGTCTTTTTCAACTGTTTTAATTTGCGTAATAGCATTTTCATCTACTTTTAAAACAGTAACTGGGGTAACATCGCCATTTTCATCAATGACCTGTGTCATTCCAATTTTTGTTGTAAATATACTCTTCATGAGTACCTCCTTAATTACAGCGGATTGATAAAACAATCATTCTAATTATAATTTAATTTCTATGTCAACGCCTGCTGGTAAATTTAATTTTTTTAATGCATCTAATGTTTTAGCGTTCGGATTAATTATGTCTATCAATCTCTTATGCGTTCTTTGTTCAAATTGTTCTCTTGAATCTTTGTCCTTGTGTACAGCACGCAATACCGTTATAATTTCTTTTTCTGTCGGAAGTGGAATAGGTCCTGAAACTTTTGCTCCAGATCTTTTAGCTGCCTCCACAATTTTTTCCGATGAGCTATCAATCACTTCGTGATCATAAGCTCTTAGTCTAATTCTTATCTTCTGATTAGCCATTTTTCCTCCTTTTGATGTGCAACCCATCCGGGTGTTTATTTTGAGAAAATCGCTTAATTAAGTTAAGCTTGCTCCATGAAAATTACCTATCACTTGGCCATGTAATAGCAACCTTTCACTTCTTAGCACTTGTATATAATACAATAGAAATGTTTATATGTCAAGAATTACATTTATTTTTTTATTAAAGTTTTTCTATATTTTTATTTTCTCCCAAAACCATAATTTGATCTTCTTCATTAAATTCATATTCTGGTTTTGGATTTACTATGTAATTTTTACCTTGAATTATACAAATTACATTTATTCCATACTTTGTTCTTATATTTAAATTGATTATAGATTTTCCTATCCATTTTTGTGGAACTTCAATTTGCACAATTGAATAGTCTTCTGAAAGTTCAATTAAACTAATAAATTTTTCATATTTTTGGTGGTCTGCTATTTTTAATGCCATATCTCTTTCAGGAATTATTACTTTATTTACACCAATTTTTCTTAATATCTGTGCATGTACTTCATTTTTTACTTTTACAATAATATTTAAAACTCCAAATTCTTTGCATTTCAATGCTGATATAAGAGTTGCTTCTAAGCTTTCTCCCATTGATATTATTACATTATCTGCATTTTTTATTCCTAAATCTTCTAACACGCCAGAATTTGTTACATCTGCAATATAGGCTTCGCTTACAAGCTCTGAAATTTCATTTATTTTTTCTTCATTATTGTCAATTGCAATAACGTAATTTCCATTTTCTTGTAATCTTTTAGCCATGGTAAATCCAAAAACTCCAAGACCCATTACAACATATATTTTTTCTTTCATTTTAATTCTTTTATCCTACCATAATATTTTCAGTTGCTTCTTTAAAACTAACATTTTTTTTCTTTTTTGACAATGCAAAAAGTAAACCTAATGGTCCTATTTTACCAAATACCATCGTAATAATTATTGCAATTTTACCAAAAATTGTTAAAACAGGAGTAAGCCCCCTAGTAATTCCAACTGTTGCAAATGCTGATGTGACTTCAAAAATCACATCAAGTGATGAAGCTTTTTTTTCAGTTATCATTAATAAAAATGAAATAAATACAACCCAAATTGCACTTATTACAGTTATTGAAACAGCTTTTCTTACTGTATCTTCTGGTATTCTTCTTTTTAATATTACTATTTCACTTCTTGAATTCAATTGAGCACTTATAAATCCTAAAAGTGTTGCAAATGTCGTAATCTTAATTCCACCAGCAGTTCCTCCAGAACTTCCTCCTATAAACATCAAAATTATTGTAACAAATGCAGATGCATCTTTTAAATTTGCTTGATTTATGCTAAAAAATCCGGCGGTTCTTGTTGTTACCGACTGAAAAAATGCTTTCATTAATTTTGAAAATAAATTATCTTCTTTCATAGTTAAAGGGTTGTTCCACTCAATAAAAAGAAAAAGTATACAACCTATAACAAGTAATATAACTGTATATTTTATAGCTATCTTACTCTGTATTTTTAATTTAGAAAAACATTTATTTTCTAATACGTCACTATATACTCTAAATCCAATTCCTCCAAGTATAATCAAGCTTGAAATGCTAAGTATTATAATTAAATTTGAAGCATAAGAATTAAGAGAATTTTCTGAAATTATATCAAACCCCGCATTACAATATGCACTAATTGAATGAAAAATAGAAAACCAAATTCCTTTTACAACTCCATATTGTGGTATAAATTCAAAAGAAAGTAAAATTGCACCAACTGTTTCAATAATAAATGTAGAGTACATTATATATTTCATAAGTTTTACAATTCCTCTTCTATTTGATGAATTAGATTCTTCTTGCATTAAAGCTCTTTGTTTTAAAGAAATATTTTTATTCAAAAAAATAAAAACCATGGCTGTAAGTGTCATTATTCCTATACCACCAAGTTGAATTATTAATAAAATTATTATTTTCCCAAATAAATTCCAATAAGTTGCACTTGTAACGGTTACAAGGCCTGTAACGCAAAAAGCTGATGTTGAAGTAAAAAAAGCATCAATAAATGGAGTATATTCTCCATTCGAACTTGAAATTGGTAATGTTAAAATAATTGCTCCAATAAAAATAACCAAAATATATGTTTCTAAAATCAGAAGTTGAGGTTTCTGATATAATTTTTTCAAAATTTTTTTCATTAGTTATCCCTTTCAATACAATTATATCATCAAAAAAGTTTTTAAAAAAATTTAATGGGTAAAATATTAATCGAGGTGAGAATATGGATTATAAAGATATAAAATTTAATAGTCTTGATGGCGAAAAATCAATAAATGATTATAAAGGGAAAAATTTAGTACTCTATGTTTATCCAAAAGACAACACTAAAGGTTGCACAACTGAAGCATTAGATTTTAACAGACTATTAAATGAATTTCATGAAAACAATACAGAAGTAATAGGTCTTTCAAAAGATTCAATAAAAAGTCACGAAAAATTCAGAGATAAAAATGAGCTAAAATTTAATATTTTAAGTGACGAAGAAATAAAATTAATTGATAAACTTGGTGCATGGAAATTAAAGAAAAATTATGGAAGAGAATATATGGGAGTTGTAAGATCTACATTTATATTTGACAAAAATGGAAACCTTGTAAAAGAATTTCTAAATGTCAGAGTAAAAGATCATGCTGAAAAAGTATTAGAATTTGTTAAAGAGAATTTGAACTAAAATTTCTTCCTTAATATATAATAGATTTTTATTTAAAAAATAAAAATCTTCTTGCATCTAGTTTTTAAAACCATATAATATGTTTAGGAGAAATATATGAATAATATAAAAAATTTACCGACATATTCTATCGGGGAAGAAATTTTTAACGCAATAACGCATGGTATTGGCTCAATACTTGCAATTGCATTTACTGTAATATTAATTGTAAAATTTTTTGGATTAAATTTTATGGTTGATGCTTCAATAATTTATGGAAATTGCCTTTTTATAATGTTTTTGGCATCTACATTATATCATTCAATAACAAATAAAAAAGCAAAGTCTGTATTAAGATTTTTTGACCACGCAGCAATTTTTCTTGCGATTGGTGGAACTTATACTCCAATACTAATGGCAACTTTTAAAGGAAGAATTAGAATAATATTAATGATTGCAATATGGTTTATGTGTTTTTTGGGAATAATTTTAAAAATTATTCAATTTAATATAAGCACCAAAAAAATAATTCCAATAATTACTTATGTAATGTATATTGTAATTGGTTGGATTTCAATTTTTATGGTTAAAGAAATTGTTAGTAAATTGGGAATTTCTGTTTTTATTTGGATACTTTCAGGCGGAATACTATATTCACTTGGCTTTGTATTTTATGCAATTAAAAAGCCTTATTTTCACAGTATTTGGCATATATTCATTCTTTTGGCAGCACTATGTCAGTTCATTGGGATATTAATTATATAAATTAGAGGTTTTATGGACTATTTTTTACTACTTAAAGCTATTGACAATTTAATAAAAAGTGAAAAAGATCCTTTGGCATCTCTTTCAAACATATGTAGTTTTATTTTTGAAAATATTGACAATTTAAATTGGGTTGGATTTTATTTTTTAAGAGAAAATGAGCTTGTTTTAGGTATGTTTCAAGGAAAAATTGCTTGCAGCAGAATTAAACTTGATAAAGGCGTATGTGCAGAGGCATTTAAAAAAAATTCAACTGTTATTGTAGATGATGTTCACAAATTCAAAGGGCATATCGCATGCGATTCAAATTCAAAAAGCGAAATTGCAATTCCTGTTCATTTCAAAGAAAAAACCATTGGTATTTTTGATATTGATAGTCCTATTTTAAGTAGGTTTAAAACAAATGAAATAGATCTTTTTGAAAATATAACAGAATTAATTGAAAAAAATGTAGATTTTACAAATCTTTTATATTAAAACTCAAAAACCCAACCATTTTCTTATATAAACGTGTTGGGTTTTCTGATTTTATTTATATTTTTTATTATATTTTACCATTCAGCTATTGTCCCATCGTAATTTTTCCATGATGGATTTTCCCGATTTATTTTTTCTTTCGATACTTCATCTATCATTTCTTCATTTAATTTTACTCCAAGACCTGGTTCTTGTGGTATTTTTACAAATCCTTCATCATATTGAAAAATTTCTTTATTTTCTACAAAATCTAATAAATCAAATCCCTTATTATAATGTATTCCTAAAGATTGCTCCTGAATAAATACATTAGGTGTACAAACATCAACTTGCAATGTTGCAGCAAGTGCAATAGGTCCATACGGCGCATGTGGAGCAACCGCAATATCCAATGATTCAGCTGTCGATGCTATTTTTTTTAGTTCATTAATACCACCAACAAGAGCCACATCTGGTTGAATTATATCTATTATTCCTTCTTTGAATATGTTTTTAAACCCCCACCTCGAATAGATTCTTTCACCTGTTGCTAAAGGAGTAGATGTTATATTTGCAATAGTTTTAAACGAATCTTCATTTTCAGGCAACACGACTTCTTCTAAAAACATTGGTTTATATTGTTCTAATTCTTTTGCCAAAACTTTTGCCATAGACTTATGAACTCTTCCATGAAAATCAATTCCTATATTAAGATCATATCCAAATCTTTCTCTTAAAGCAGAAACTCTTTTAGAAACTTCTTCAATTTTTTTAAATGAATCAATGTAATGAAGCTCTTCAGTAGCGTTCATTTTAATTGAATCAA
>JALEKO010000017.1 GCA_022769085.1 Peptoniphilaceae bacterium | reverse complement strand
CAGTACAACCAGCAGTTAAATCATTTTTAACAGGGCTTGGTATTAACGAAATTTTAATAGGTCTTGTTGTAAATGGAGTTGTTGGAGGAGTTGGAGCTGTAATAGGTTTTTTACCTCAAATGATGGTTTTATTTGCATGCCTTGCAATACTTGAAGATTGTGGATATATGTCAAGAGTTGCGTTTGTTATGGACAGAATTTTAAGAAGATTTGGTCTTTCAGGAAAAAGTTTCATACCTATGATGATAGGAACAGGATGTTCAGTTCCAGCAATTCAAGCATCAAGAACAATTGAAAATGATAAAGATAGAAAAATTACAATAATGACAGTTTCGTTTATGCCTTGTGGAGCAAAGTTGCCTGTAATATCTTTAATAGCAGGATCCCTTTTTAACTCGGCAGCTTGGGTTTCAACAAGTATTTATTTTGTAGGAATTTTTGCAATAATAATTTCTGGTGTAATTTTAAAGAAATTTAAATCACTCGCAAGTGAACCAGCACCATTTGTAATGGAACTTCCACAATATCACCTACCAAGTATTATTTCAGTGCTAAGATATACTTTTGATAAAGCAATGTCTTTCGTAAAAAGAGCAGGAACTATAATATTTGCATCAACAATTGTATTATGGTTCTTAGCAAACTTTGACTTTAGTTTTAATTTAGTTGATGAAAATGGAGCAAACAGTATTCTTGCGTCAATTGGAGGATTGTTATCATGGATTTTCATTCCTCTAGGCTTTGGTTCATGGCAGGCTACAGTTGCTACAGTTACAGGATGGATTGCAAAAGAAAATATAGTTGCAACAATGGGAGTTGTTTTAGGGCTTGGAGGATCAATGAATGAAAGCTCACCAGAACTATTACAAGCTTTTGCCTCATCAATTGGAGGACCAATTGGCGGATATTCATTCTTACTTTTCAATATGCTTTGCATGCCTTGTTTTGCAGCAGTAGGTGCAATTGCAACTGAAATGAATTCTAAAAAATGGACACTTGCAGCTATAGGATATCAGATGGTCTTTTCATATGTAATTGCGTTTATATTCTTTAATTTAGCAAGATTTTTTGCAGAAGGAATATTTAATTTATGGACAGTTATTGCAATTTTACTTTTTGCTACACTTATTTATATGGTATTTAGAAAATCAAAACATAAAGAAAGAAAAATGGAGTATTCAGTAAATATTGCAAAGTAGAATAAAAAGGAGGAAAATATGAATTTACAGTCGTGGGTACTTTTATTAATAATTGTAGTATCGTTTGGTTTTATTGTTTACAATCGAATTAAAAAACAGCCATCATGTGCATGCACAGGTTGTATTCATGCTAAAGGATTAAAATCAAAAAAATGTCCGCATTGTAAATAAATTGAAAAGTGTATAAATTAGAAACCTGTCTAACAGTATTTAGACAGGTTTTTTATATGAAAAATAAATTAGAGTTTAAATTTTTTATAATGAACTTAATTATTTTTGTGTATTTCTATTTTTAAATTCATAATTTCATTTTTTATTAAAAGTTAAGTTATAATTATTAATTTAGTTTATTCTGTTAAATGCTTAATTTACAATATAGATGGACGATTATCAATAAATATTTTTACATTTATGACTTTTAAAATGAATTTATATTTAATAATGTAAAAAATTATAGAAAAAAACTTGATTATTTTTCAAAAAATATTATAATTATGTTATTATAAATTTATAAAGGAGTCATACATGAAAAAATTTAAATCTTTAATGGCATTTTGTTTAACAGCATCAATGTTTTTTACAGCTTGCCAAAGTAACACTGCAAATAACAGTGAAACTTCAAATGATGTTAAAAGTAATACACAACAGTCACAGACAAGCTCTGCTGATACAATAAAATTAGGGGCATTAGGGCCTCTTACAGGCGATGTTGCAATTTATGGTGTAACAGCAACAAATGGAGCAAAGCTTGCTGTTGAAGAAATTAATAAAAATGGTGGAATTGATGGAAAACAGATTGAGTTTATACTTGAAGATGAAAAGGGAGATACCACTGAAGCTACAAATGCTTATACAAAGCTACAAGGAGAAGGGATTGTTGGTCTTATAGGAGATATTACAAGTAAACCTACAGTAGCTGTTGCAGAACTTGCAAATGAAGATAAAGTTCCAATGATAACACCTACAGGAACTCAATTTAATATAACAGAAGGAAAAGAATTTGTATACAGAGTATGTTTTACAGACCCTTTCCAAGGAGAAGTTTTGGCACAATATGCTGCAGATGACATGAAAGTTAAAAAAGTTGCTATTTTAACAAATAACTCTTCAGATTATTCTCAGGGAGTTGCTAAATCTTTTAAAGATGAAGCTGAAAAATTAGGGCTTGAAATAGTTGCTGAAGAATCATATGGAGATGCAGATACAGATTTTTCTGCACAGCTTACAAATATTGCAAAAGCAGATCCTGAAGTTTTAATGGTTCCTGATTATTATCAAAAAATAGCTCTTCTTGCACCACAAGCAAAATCAGCCGGTATTGAAGCAAAATTTATTGGCCCTGATGGATGGGATGGAGTAATTGAACAACTTAAAGGCGATACATCAACTGTTGACGGAGCACTTTTTACAAATCATTATTCATTAGATGATAAATCAGATAAAGTACAGAATTTTGTAAATAGTTATAAAGATGAATATGGCGAAAATCCTTCATCTTTCTCGGCTTTAAGTTATGATGCAGTTTATATGATGAAACAAGCTATAGAAGAAGCAGGTTCTACAGACCCTCAAGCAATTTCTGATAAATTAGCTAATATTGATTTTGAAGGTGTAACAGGAAAACTTAAATTTGATGAAAACCACAACCCAATAAAATCAGTTTCAATAATAAAAATTGATGGAGATAAATACAGTTTAGACACTGTTAAGGATGTTAAATAGTTTGGGAAAATAATTATGACATTTATACTTCAACTTTTTAATGGACTTCAGCTTGGAAGTATATATGCATTGATAGCGCTTGGGTATACTTTAGTTTATGGTATATCCAAGCTTATCAATTTTGCTCACGGTGATATTCTTATGATAGGGGGATATGTAATTTATTTTACAATCCCTTTCTTTATAAATAATGGATTGCCTGTGTGGTTTAGCATATTGCCTGCAATTATTTTTTGTATGATTTTGGGAGTTCTTATTGAAAAAATTGCATATAAACCATTGAGAAATTCTCCAAGAATAGCATCACTTATAACCGCAATTGGAGTAAGCCTTTTACTACAAAATTCTGTTATGAAATTTATAGGAACTGGTGCTGTAACTGTTTCTCCAATTTTCAAAGTGAAGAAAATTTTTGGACTTAATGCAAATCTTGTGATTACTGTAATTACTACAATGCTTTTACTATTTCTGGTAGGTCTTTACATAGGAAAGGGAAAACATGGAAAAGCAATTCTTGCAACAAGCGAAGATTATGATGCAGCAAGACTTGTAGGAATAAATGTAAATACAGCAATATCTTTAACATTTATGATAGGCTCGGCAGTTGCAGCTGTAGGATCACTTTTATATGTTGCACAATATTCTCAAATTTCTCCTACAATGGGGTCAATGCTTGGTATTAAAGCATTTGTCGCTGCTGTTTTGGGTGGTATTGGTTCAATGAAAGGGGCAGTTCTTGGTGGAATTCTTTTGGGTATAGTTGAGAATTTAACAAGAGCATATGTTTCAAGTCAACTAGCTGATGCGTTTGTTTTTGGAATTTTGATAATTGTTTTGTTGTTTAAGCCTACAGGTATTTTTGGCAAGTCGATGAAGGAAAAAGTGTAATGAGTAGATTAAAAAAACAATCATATATAGTAAGTTTTATATTGACAATTTTGATTTTCTTTTTATTTTCTTTTTTATCAAAGGAAGTTTTCAAAAGATATCAAAATCAGCTGTTGGTTTTAATTTGTATTAATATAATTCTTGCAGTTTCACTTAATATAACAGTTGGAAATTTAGGACAAATAAATTTAGGTCATGCAGGATTTATGTCAATTGGTGCATATACTGCAGGTCTTTTTGCAAAATCAGGAATTATTCCTTCTGGATTTGTTGAATTTCTAATTGCAACAATTTTAGCAGCTATAGTTGCCACAATTATTGGAATTTTTATAGGAATTCCAGCATTAAGGCTTAAAGGAGATTATCTTGCAATAATTACACTTGCATTTGGTGAAATTATTAGGGTTCTTATTGAATATTTTAACTTTACAGGAGGGGCTCAAGGACTTTCTTCAATTCCAAGATTTAATTCAGTTGCTGTATATATTGCCTTAATGATGATTTGCGTTTTTCTTATGTATTCTGTTATGACATCTAGATTTGGAAGGGTAATACTTGCAATTAGAGAGGATGAAATTGCATCAGATGCTATTGGAATAGATACAACAAGAGCAAAAGTTTTTGCATTTTCATTATCTGCGGCATTTGCTGCAATAGCAGGTTCAATGTATGCACATCATATGGGAATACTTTCAGCAAAACAGTTTGATTATAACTACTCGATAAATATTTTGGTAATGGTTGTACTTGGAGGAATGGGATCTTTTACAGGTGCAATTATTTCATCAATAGTTTTAACTATCTTACCAGAAATTTTAAGAGGATTTGATTCATATAGAATGATAGCATATTCTCTTGCACTTGTACTTATTATGATTTTTAGACCGCAAGGACTTTTAGGAAGAAAAGAATTTCAAATTTCAAAAGTTATTCTTCAAATAAAAAGAAGATTTAAAAGAACAGGGGCAAGTATATGACTGAAAAAGTATTGGAAGCAAAAAATATATCTATAAATTTTGGAGGATTAAAAGCTGTAAATGATTTCAATCTTGAACTTCATCAAGGCGAGCTTATAGGTCTTATAGGCCCAAATGGTGCTGGGAAATCTACGGTTTTTAATATTCTTACTGGTGTATATAAAGCAAGCGATGGAGAGTATTTTGTTAATGGTAAAAAAATAGAAAATCCATCAACATATAAATTAGTAAGGAGTGGTCTTGCAAGAACATTTCAAAATATAAGGCTTTTTAATAAAATGAGCGTTCTTGAAAATATTTTATCTGCAGAAAATAGTAATATGAGCTACAATGTATTACAAGGCACTTTTAGATTTCCAAAATTTTGGAAAGAAGAAATGGATGCAACTAAAAGAGCTCTTGATTTATTATCTATTTTTGATCTTCAGGATTACGCATCTCTTGATGCAGAAAGTCTTCCTTATGGAAAACAGAGGCAACTAGAAATTGTAAGGGCACTTGCAAGTAAACCAAATATTTTATTATTGGATGAACCTGCAGCTGGAATGAATGAAAATGAAACTAAAGAATTAATGAAATCGATAGAATATATAAGAAAAAAATTCAATCTTGCAATTTTACTTATAGAACATGATATGGATTTGGTTTTAGGAATTTCTGAAAAATTAATAGTACTAAATCATGGAGAAATCCTTGCAAGCGGAGAGCCTAAAGAAGTAATTAGAAATCCTAAAGTAGTAGAAGCTTATCTTGGAGGTTGAAATGAATTTACTTGAAATTAGTAATTTAAATGTTTACTATGGACATATTCATGCAGTTAAAAATATAAGTCTTAATGTAAAAAAAGGAGAAATAGTATCTTTAATTGGTGCAAATGGGGCAGGAAAAACAACTACATTACAGACAATAAGTGGAATAAACACTCCAAGTGGAGGACATATTACTTTTGATGGGCTTGATATTACGAAAGTAAAAGCACATAACATAGTTGCAGGAGGAATAAGTCAAGTTCCAGAAGGAAGAAGAATTTTTAAAGATTTATCTGTTGAGGATAATCTTTTACTTGGAGCATATACTAGAACAGATAATTATGATGAAGATGTAAAAAGAGTTTATGAAATTTTTCCAATTTTGAAAGAAAGAAAAAATCAAGATGGAGGAACTCTTTCTGGAGGAGAACAGCAAATGCTTGCAATGGGAAGAGCAATGATGGCAAAACCTAAACTCTTACTTTTAGATGAGCCTTCAATGGGGCTTTCACCTTTATTTGTAAAAGAAGTTTTTGAGACAATAAAAAAATTACATCAACAAGGTACTACAATTCTTCTTGTAGAACAAAATGCAAAAATGGCATTAGAAATTTCAGATAGAGCATATGTACTTCAAACAGGTCAAATAATGATGGAAAATGATGCAAAAGAACTTATGAATAACGAAGAGGTAAGAAAAGCATACCTTGGAGGTTAATAATAAAATCTAAAAAGTCAGATTTAAAATATTTAGGTTATATTTTAAATCTGACTTTTTATTTTTAAATTAGTTTTAATTTAAAATAGTTAATAGCATTAAAAGAACTTTAACATTATTCAAATTTTTTACACAAAAAACGGGAAAAATTATAAAATATAATATTAAATTTTACTTATACATATTTTATATTTATTCCCGTAATTTAATTTAGAAAATATTTAATTTTAATTTTTTTAATTATCCAATTTCTCTTGCAATAGCAACACCACATGCAGAAGCTTGACTTAATGAATGTGTAATTCCTGCACCATCGCCTATTGCATAAAGACCTTTTTTAGAAGTTTCAAATTCATTATTTACTTTTATAACTGAATTGTAGAATTTAACTTCAACTCCATATAATAAAGTATCTTCATTTGCAGTTCCTGGGGCAACTTTATCGAGTGCATAAATCATTTCTATTATATCATCCATTTGTCTTTTAGGCATTACAAGTGACAAATCGCCTGCAGTTGCATTTAAAGTTGGATTTGTGAAACATTTTTCCATTCTTCTTGGAGATGATCTCCTTCCCTTTACTAAATCTCCAAATCTTTGTAAAAGGACTCCTCCTCCCAACATATTTGAAAGTTTTGCAATAGATTCACCATATTCATTTGAATCTTTAAAAGGTTCTGTAAATCTATTTGTTACTAAAATTGCAAAATTTGTGTTTTCTGTTTGAAGTTTAGGGTCATTGTAACTGTGACCATTTACAGTTATTATTCCATTTGTATTTTCGGTAACGACTTCTCCATATGGATTCATGCAAAAAGTTCTTACCAAATCATTATACTGTTCAGTTTGATATACTATTTTTGCTTCATAAACTTCATCTGTTATATGTTTAAATACTTCAGCTGGAAGTTCTACACGTACTCCTATATCTACTCTATTTTTTAAAAGATCAATTCCAAATTTCTCGCAAATTTGAGAACTCCATTTAGAACCACTTCTTCCGCTTGCAAGGACTACCTTTTCTGCACTAAAACTATCACCTTTATCGGTTTGAACTATATATCTTTCATCCTTAAAATTTATATCGGTAACTTTTGTTAGAAATTTAAAGTCAATAGTATCTTTCACATAATCGTATATTTTTGTAAGTATTTCTCTATTTCTTTCAGTTCCAAAATGTCTAACTTTTGCACCTAGAAGATGAAGATTATTTTGAAGGCATTTTGTTTTTAGTCCTGAATTTTCAGTTGAAAAAAGTTTTGTCTTACCACCGTCAAATTCCATTAGTACGGAATCTACATATTCCATAAGTTCATTTGCTTTGTCATTTCCTAAATAAAGATGAAGATCTCCACCAAAATTTGTTGTAATGTTGTATTTACCGTCAGATAAAGTTCCAGCACCACCAAAGCCTGTCATTATATTACACGGTCTGCAGTTTATGCAATGGTCAACATCACCTGTAGTTATAGGGCACTTTCTATATTTAATACTTCTACCTTCATCAATTACTAGAACTTTTTTTGAGCTATTGTTTTTTGTCATTTCATATGCCGCAAACGAACCGCCTGCACCAGCTCCTACAATTATTATGTCGTAATTTTGCATTTATTAAAAAACCTCATTTCATTTAAACAACTGAATTAACAGCAGTTTATAGCAATAACACGATAATTATATTTCTTATGATTTTAAAATCAAAGTTATTTTTCTATTTTTTCAAAAGGTAAGTATTTTTTAAGTTCTTCAGGAATATCTATTGTTCCATCTTCATTCTGATAATTTTCTACAATTGCTGCAAGAGTTCTTCCAACTGCAAGACCAGAACCATTTAATGTATGAACAAGACTTAGTTTTCCATCTTCATTTCTGAATTTAATATTTGCTCTTCTTGCCTGGAAGTCTTCACAGTTTGAGCAGCTAGATATTTCTACATATCTTCCGTAACTTGGCATCCAAACTTCTATATCATAAGTTTCTGCAGCAGAAAAACCTAAATCACCAGAACATAGTCTTACAACTCTGTATGGAAGATTTAATCTTTTAAGTATTTCTTCTCCATCATTTGTTAATTTTTCGAGTTGATTATATGATTCATTAGGTTTTGCAAATCTTACCATTTCAACTTTATCAAACTGATGATTTCTTATAAGTCCTCTGGTGTCTCTTCCTGCAGATCCTGCTTCTTTTCTAAAGCATGCAGTATAAGCTGTAAAAGCAGTTATGTCTTTATCAAAATCAATAACTTCATTTGAATAGTAATTTGTAACAGGAACTTCTGCTGTAGGAACTAAGTATTCTTCTTCTCCATCAATTTTATATGCATCTTCTGCAAATTTAGGAAGTTGTCCTGTTCCTTGCATTGTAGTACTTTTTACAAGCTGTGGAGGGGCGATTTCAGTATAGTCTTGATAAAGTGTATGGACATCTAACATAAAATTAATTAAAGCTCTCTCAAGTCTTGCACCTTTATTTTTAAATATTGAAAATCTAGCTCCTGAAATTTTTGAAGCTCTTTCAAAATCTAAAATATCAAGGTTTTCTCCCAAATCCCAATGGCTTTTAGGTTCAAAATTAAATTCTCTTGGAGTTCCCACTCTTCTTACTTCGACATTTTCAGAATCGTCTTTTCCAATTGCAACGCTTTTTGCAGGAATATTTGGAAGTCTTAAAAGAATATCTTGTAATTTATCATCGACTTGTTTTTGTTTTTCATCTAATTCTTTTATTTCTTCACCTAGAAGTCTCATTTTTTCAAAAATTTCTTCAACATCTTTTCCTTCTTTTTTCAAAATTGGAATTTCTTTTGAAGTTTTATTTCTTAATGCTTTTTTTGTCTCAACTTCTGAAACTATTTCTTTTCTTTTTTCGTTTAATTCAATAATTTCTTTAAAGTCATACTTTTTAGCATCAAATCTTGTGTTTAATTTTTCTTCAATTTCTTTTGGATTTTCTAAAATTCGTTTAATATCTAGCATTTTTTTCCTCCTAATAAAAAATTTTAACAAATTCATTTTAAGTTTATTCAAGAAAGTTTTTAATAAAAAAAATCCCGTCCTTCAATGGGACGAGATTATCGCGGTACCACCCAAATTAGCTTTTGCTCACTTGAATTTATAGACTCAAAGACGGATTCAACATTTCAGTTTAAAAGTTTTCACCAACCACTTTCTCTCTAAAAAACTTAGATGCATACTACTTCTTATCATCGCCTTATTAACTTATATACATTTTATCGCAAAAAAATATTTAATCAAATAAATAAAATATTTTTTAAAAAATTTTTTTAAACTACTGAAAATTGTAAAGTAAATTTTCATCTATACCTAAAATTGCAGGCAAAAATGAGGTTTTAAAAAGATTTGAATTTGTGTCAACCCCCCAAATATTGTCATCATTCTTTGTTAGATGCAATATTGCATTTTTATCTGTTTTTTTAAGACTTTCTTTTTTATCTAATATTGACTTAAAAAAATCATTCGTTATTTCATCTTCACTCATTGGGTTATTTGACATTGCTCTTTCAAAAGTTTTAGATAAAACATCACTGAAAGAATCTTTAAATGCATCATTTAAATCATATGAATTAATGATAATATTTACATCTGCCTCTTTTTTGTTGTCATATATCTGATAGTCTTCGATTTTATAGTCAAAATCAAAAGCTATTTCTTCAAAATATTTTTTTATTGCATCATTTTTATTAGATATTTCAAGAAGGTGTTCTGTTGCAGAGTCGAGATTAATGTCTTTAAGATTACTTTTAATGTCTTCAATCTTTAAATTTTGCATTTTCTTTAAAAAAATATCGCAACTAGCCTTAGGAGTATTCTCAACTGAACACGATGAAAAAAGAAATATTGATAAAATGAGTAAAAGGCTTTTAATTGTGTTTTTAATTTTCAATGAATTCATCATTTAAACCTTCTATTAAAGTATAATCGAAACCTAAAAGTGCTTTTGTAAGTTCTTTTAAATCATTTTTATTTGAAATATCCACAAGACCATCTCTTATAGCAACGTTAACTTTTTTTTCTGTCATTTCGGCACCTATTGATTTTTCCAAGAATTTTTGAAGAATTTCATCACTTGTAAGTTCTTCATTATTAAGTGCTTTTTTGATGCCATCTATTATTCCGCCAGAAATTGCTTTTTTTAATGCTGGATTTAAGTCATATGAGTTTATAACTAACTCTACATGATTTTCATCGGAGTCTAAAATTTTGTATGTAAAATTTTTAAAATATACATTAAAATATTCATTTACCTGATTGTTATTTTTTATTTCATCTTCAAAATTTTTTATTTTTTCATCATCTATATCATCATTTACATAATTTTTTGCTTCTTTAAAGTTAAGTTGCTGTAAATTTGTTAAAAATAAGTTTAAATTTTCTTCGGCAAATTCACTTTGAGCTTTTGAAACATTCATAAAAGAAAAAAAGAATGCAAAAGCAAAAAATATTTTAAATAATTTTTTCATAAAATCCTCCTTATAGTATTAAAACAGATTTTTTCATAATTGTAAAGAATTTAATTCCAATTGAAAAGCTATTATTTAAATGTATACTGTTTAAACAAATAATTTTATTTTACTTTTAATTAATAGAATAGGAAATATATGAAATTTAAAATTCATTCAGAATATACACCCACAGGTGACCAACCAGATGCTATAAAAAAACTGTCAGATGGAGTAAATGAAGGAAAAAAAGCTCAAATTTTAAAGGGAGTAACAGGTTCTGGAAAAACTTTCACTATGGCAAATGTTATAGAAAAAGTACAAAGACCTACACTTGTTATGGCTCATAATAAGACTTTGGCATATCAACTTTACACAGAATTTAAAGAATTTTTTCCTGAAAATGCTGTTGAATATTTTGTATCATATTACGATTATTATCAACCAGAAGCTTATGTGGCTGCAACTGATACTTATATTGCAAAAGACAGTTCAATAAATGATGAGATAGATAAAATGAGACATTCTGCAACAATGGCTCTTTTTGAAAGAAGAGATGTAATAATTGTTGCATCTGTTTCATGTATATATGGGCTTGGAGATCCTATAGATTATAAAAAATTAACAGTTTCTTTACGTCCGGGACAAGAAATTTCGCCTGAAAAAACAATTGAAAAATTAATAGATATACAGTTCGAAAGAAACGATATTGATTTTAAAAGAGGAACTTTTAGACTTAAAGGAGATACTCTAGATGTATTTCCTGCAAGTTCGGATGAAAGTGCAATTAGAATTGAATTTTTTGGAGATGAGATAGATAGAATTTCAGAATTTGATTCACTTACAGGTAAAGTAACTGCAAGATTAAGTCATGCATTTATTTATCCTGCCTCTTTGTTTGCAACAAGTAAAGAAAAAGTTGATAGAGCAATTGTTACAATTGAAGAAGAGCTTGATGAAAGATTAAAAGAGTTAAATGATCAGAATAAACTTCTTGAAGCGCAAAGACTTGAACAAAGAACAAGATATGATATTGAGATGTTAAAAGAAATAGGATTTGTTTCTGGAATAGAGAATTATTCAAGACACATGAGTCAAAGACCAAAGGGCTCAAGACCATATACTCTTCTTGATTATTTCCCAAAAGATTTTTTACTAATGGTTGATGAAAGTCATGTAACAATACCTCAAATCGGAGGAATGTATCACGGAGACAGATCTAGAAAACAAAATCTTGTTGACTATGGCTTTAGACTACCGTCAGCACTTGACAATAGACCTTTAAAATTTGAAGAATTTGAAAAAATGATAAATCAGGTTATTTTTACATCTGCTACGCCTGGAGATTATGAAAAAAATAAAGCAAAAGATAATTTAGTTGAACAACTTATAAGACCTACAGGTCTTCTTGATCCACTAATTGATGTAAGAAAAACCGAAAATCAAATAGATGATTTAATTACAGAAATTAATAAAACAATTTCAAAAAATGAAAGGGTACTTATTACAACTCTAACTAAAAGAATGGCAGAAGATTTAACTGACTTTCTTCAGGAAAATGGAATAAAAGTAAAATATCTTCATTCAGATATAAAAACAATAGAAAGATCTGAAATAATAAGGAATTTAAGACTTGGAAAATTTGATGTCCTTGTAGGAATTAATCTTTTAAGAGAAGGACTTGATATACCTGAAGTTTCACTTATTGCAATTTTAGATGCAGATAAAGAGGGATTTTTAAGATCTGAGACATCTTTAATACAGACAATAGGAAGAGCTGCAAGAAATGTCGATGGACACGTTATAATGTATGCAGATACAACTACAAAATCCATGAAAAAAGCTATAGATGAAACATCTTACAGAAGAAATATTCAGGAAAAATATAACAAAGAAAATAATATAGAACCAAAATCAATTCGAAAAAAAGTCAGTGAGATATATCAGGTTACACAAGTTGAAGAAGAAAGTGAAGATGTAGAAAAAATATCAAAACAAGATATTTCAGAAATTTTGATTAATATGGAATCTAATATGTATAAAGCAGCAGAAGAACTTGATTTTGAAAGAGCTGCAAGCCTTAGAGATGAAATAAAAAAACTTAAAGAAACATTTGGAGAGGTTTAAAGTGAGAGAAAATCAAATAGTTATAAAGGGAGCAAAAACAAATAATTTAAAAAATATAGATTTAACACTTCCAAGAAATAAAATGATAGTTTTTACAGGACTTTCCGGGTCAGGGAAGTCCACTTTAGCTTTTGATACAATTTATGCTGAGGGACAAAGAAGATATGTTGAAAGCCTTTCATCATATGCAAGACAATTTCTTGGGAATATGGAAAAAGCAAATGTTGAATATATAAGTGGCCTATCACCTGCTATTGCAATACAACAAAAAACGACAAATAGAAACCCGAGATCTACAGTTGGAACGGTTACTGAAATTTATGATTATTACAGATTACTTTTTTCAAAAATATCTGAAGCTTTTTGCCCAGTATGTGGAGAAAAAATAGAAGCTCAGACAATTGATCAAATGACAGATAAAATTTTAAGTCTTAAAGAAAAAACTAGAATTCAAATTCTTTCACCTGTAATACTAGCAAAAAAAGGTCAACATAAAAATGCACTCGATAATCTTAGAAAAAAGGGATATGTAAGGGTAATAATAGATGGAAAAATGTATGATCTTGAAGAAGAAATAGAACTTTCAAAAACAAAAAAACATGACATATATGTAGTTATTGACAGAATAGTAATAAAAGAAGGAATTGAAAGTAGAATTTCACAATCTTTAGAAAGTGCTCTTTCACTTTCAAAAGGATTAGTAAAAATAAATGTAATTGATGGAGAAGATTTTATACTTTCATCTACTATGGCTTGCCCTAATGGGCATATATCCATTGGAGAAGTAACGCCAAATCTATTTTCTTTTAACACACCCCAGGGAATGTGTGAAGAATGTAATGGATTAGGTTCTCATTTTCAAATTGATAGATCTCTTTTAATTCCTTATAAAGATTTATCAATAGATAAAGGTGCAATAGATCCATATGCGACATCTGCAAAAGGAACATATTACCGTGAAATGATTAATGCAATAGCAAAGCATTATGATTTTCCGCTTGATGAACCTATAAAAAATGCAAAAAAAGAAATGATTTCTGATATTTTAGATGGAACAGATTATGAACTTACTTTTATGTTTGAGTCTCATTTTTCTGGAAAAAAACTATATACTGGAAAATGGGAAGGTGCTGTTAATAATGTAAAAGATAGATACAACAGGTCAACATCAGAAGCTGTAAAAAAGAAATTTTCCCAGTATATGAGCGAAATTGAATGTGAAAAATGTCACGGAGCAAGGCTTAAACCTGAAGTTTTAAGCATGAAAATAAATGGAAAAAATATTTATGAGCTTACAAATTTAAGTATTGATGATGAGATTGATTTTTTTAAAAATTTAAAATTATCTAAAGAAAATGAAAAAATTGCAACTCAAATAATAAAAGAAATACTTGCAAGATTGAATTTTTTATCTGATGTTGGTCTTAATTATCTAAATTTATCAAGATCTGCAGCAACACTATCAGGAGGGGAAAGTCAAAGAATAAGACTTGCAACTCAAATAGGTTCTGGGCTTGTTGGTGTATTATATGTACTAGATGAACCATCAATAGGACTTCATCAGAGGGATAATGAAAAATTACTTAATTCATTAAGAAAACTTACTGATATGGGAAATACCCTTATAGTTGTAGAACATGATGAAGATACAATGCTAAGAGCAGATCAAATAGTTGACATAGGACCTGGTGCTGGAATACACGGAGGAAAAATTATTGCACAAGGAAGTGCAAAAGAAATTTGTGAATGTAAAGATTCAATTACAGGAGATTATCTTTCAGGAAGAAAAAAAGTAAAACTTCCTGAAAAAAGAAGAAAATCAGATAAATATATAGAAGTAAAAGGGGCAAAAGAACATAACCTTAAAAATTTAGATGTTAAGTTTCCTCTTGGAGTTTTTAATGTTGTAACAGGAGTTTCTGGTTCTGGAAAATCTTCTCTTGTAAATGAAATTTTATATAAGGCATCTTCAAGAATTTTAAATAAGTCAAAAATTCATGCAGGTGATTATGATAGTATAGAAGGTCTTGAAAATACAGATAAAGTAATATCAATTGATCAATCTCCGATAGGTAAAACTCCCCGTTCAAATCCAGGAACATATACAAAAGTTTTTGATGATATTAGAGATGTTTTTGCGGCAACAAAAAATGCCAAAATGAAAGGATTTGACAAAGGAAGATTTTCATTTAACGTAAAAGGTGGAAGATGCGAACATTGTAAAGGTGAAGGCAAAATTTTAGTTGATATGATGTTTTTACCAGATGTATATATTGATTGTGAAGTATGCCATGGTAAAAGATACAATAGAGAAACTCTTGAAGTTAAATATAAAGGAAAAGATATATCAGAAGTTTTGGAGATGACGGTTGAAGAAGGAATAAAATTTTTTGAAAATCATCCAAATATCGTTAGAAAATTACAAACTCTTTATGATGTTGGACTTGGATATTTAAAAATAGGACAATCATCGACAGAATTATCAGGTGGAGAAGCACAGAGGGTAAAACTTGCAAGTGAACTTTCTAAAAGATCAACTGGAAATACTCTTTATATTCTAGATGAACCTACAACAGGACTTCATATGGAAGATGTAAATAAACTAATAGGAGTTTTAAATAGACTTGTTGATCAAGGCAATACAGTAGTAGTTATAGAGCATAATTTAGATGTGATAAAAGTAGCAGATTTTATTATTGATTTGGGACCTGAAGGAGGAGAAGGAGGAGGAACGATAGTTGCTACCGGAACTCCTGAAGAAATTTCTAAAGTAAAAAATTCATATACTGGACAATTTTTAAAAAAAATATTAGAAAAGGAGAATTAATTATGAAAGCAGTCGTTTTTTTAGCTGAAGGTTTTGAAGAAATAGAAGCATTAACTCCAGTTGATTATTTAAGAAGAGCTGAAATTGAAGTTGATACAGTGTCAATAACAAATGAAAAAATAGTTAAAGGTTCTCATTTAATACCAGTAGTTGCTGATAAATTAATTAAAGATATTAATCCTTGTAATTATGATCTTTGTTATATTCCTGGAGGAATGCCAGCGGCAAAAACATTAAAGGAAAATGATGATGTAATAGAATTTATAAAAGAGATGAATGATGAAGAAAAATTAATTGCATCAATTTGTGCAGGACCAATCGTTTTAAACAGAGCGGGAGTTTTGAAAAATAAAAAAGCCACATCATTTCCTGGCTTTGAAGATCAACTTGATAATATAGGAGAATACATTGATAATAAATCACTTGTAAAAGATGGAAATATAATTACATCAAGAGGGCCTGCAGTTGCAATTTATGAGGCATTAGATATTGTTGAAATGTTAAAAGGAAGAGAGTCAAAAGAAAAATTATTAAAAGAAATTCAACAAGATAAAGTTGAAAAAGATTATAATTTTAAAACTAAATAGAAAAAAATAAAGGGTTATAGTCTAAAAACTATGACCCTTTTAAATTTTCTAATTAAAAAATTCGGCATAATACATTAATATGCCGAATAATATTTTATAAAAACAACCTATATTTTAAAATTTAAATTAGTTGTTAAGTTTTTCAAGCAGATATTCTGTATCTAACCCATGAACCATTGCCGCTTCTTCAACGGATTCCATTAAAGATGAAGGGCATGCTATACATCCCATACCCACTCTTAATAAAGTATCTATAGCTTGAGGTTTTCTCCTTATAATATCTCCAATGAGCATATCACCTGTTATTACAAATTCATCTTCTTTTTTATTTTCTATAGCCATGAAATCCTCCTTAAATACAAATTATATTATACTAAAAAACTATGCATTTACAAATCTATATTTTCCATAATTCTAAGAAAATTTTACATATTTAAAAATGTTATTATTAATGCTATAATTAAATTGACTTAATTAATAATTAAGAAAAATAATGAAAGGAGTTAAAGCATGGTAGGAATAATTATTACTGGGCATGGGAATTTTGCAAAAGCACTTTTAGAATCATCTGAAATGATTTTCGGACATCAAAAAAACGTTTTTGCAGTAACACTTTCTCCAAACGAAGGGCCAGATGATTTAAGAAAAAAATTATTTGAAGCAATAGATTCAATGAATGATGTTTCAGAAATAATTTTTTTAGTTGATCTTCGGGGTGGTACGCCTTTTAATCAGGCAAGTTCAATTGTTCGAGAAAATGAAAAATTTTCACTTATAGCAGGAGTAAATTTACCTATGGTTATTGAAGCTTTAAGTGTATATGATACTTTTGATAAATCAGTTGATGTTTTAAAAGATGTTTTTAAAGTTTCAAAAGATGCAATAAAGACAATCCCAGAAGGATTAGTAATTGAAGAAAAAGATGAAAATGATAAAAATTTGAATTTAAAATCTTCAATTCCAGAAGGGACTGTAATAGGAGATGGAAAAATAAAATTTGTTCTTGCAAGAATTGATACACGTTTACTTCACGGTCAAGTTGCAACATCTTGGACAAAATCTACAAATCCAGACAGAATAATTGTAGTTTCAGATAATGTTGCTCATGATAAATTAAGAAAACAGATGATTATTGAGGCAGCACCTTCTGGAGTAAAGGCACATGTAGTTCCAATAAAAAAGATGATTGAGGTTTCAAAAGATCCTAGATTTGGAAATACAAGAGCAATGCTTTTATTTGAAAATCCTTCAGATGCACTTGAAACTATAAAAGGAGGAGTAAATATAGAAACATTAAATTTAGGTTCAATCGCTCACTCTGCAGGTAAAGCATATCTTACACAATCTGTTGCAATGGGAAAAGAAGATGTTTTAGCTTTTGAAGAAATTAAAAAACTTGGAGTGAAAATTGATGTAAGAAAAGTTCCAACTGAAAAGAGCGAAAATTTTGATAATATAATGAAAAAAGCAAAAGAAGAATTAAACATGAATTAAAGGAGTAAATATGTCGGCAATAAATATTTTATTAATCGTCATTGTAGCTTTCTTTGCTGGAATGGAAGGTGTGTTAGATCAATTTCAATTCCATCAGCCAATTGTTGCATGTACACTTATTGGACTTGTAACAGGACATTTAAAAGAAGGCATTATTTTGGGCGGCTCGTTACAAATGATAGCTTTAGGACGGGCAAATGTTGGTGCAGCTATGGCACCTGATGCAGCCCTTGCATCCGTTGCATCTGCAATTATACTTGTTTTAGGACTTGAAGGAGGTGCAACTAATACACAAAATGCAATTACTACATCAATAGCAGTGGCAATTCCTCTTTCGGTTGCTGGTCTTTTTTTAACGATGATTTGTAGAACTTTAACTATACCTATGGTTCATTTTATGGATAAAGCTGCAGAAGATGGAAATATAAATAAAGTTGAAGCATGGCAAATTGCAGGAATAGTTCTTCAGGGAGTGAGAATTGCAATTCCGGCATTTTTCCTTTGCATAGTATCGCCTGAAGTTGTTACAAATACTTTAAATGCAATGCCTTCACGGCTTTCTGAAGGAATGGCAGTAGGTGGAGGAATGGTAGCTGCTGTAGGATATGCAATGATTTTAAATATGATGAGTAGCAGAGAAACACGGCCTTTCTTCGCACTTGGTTTTGTAATAGCAGCAATTAAAAGCCTTACCCTTATTGCACTTGGAATTATTGGAATTTCACTTGCGCTTATATATTTGAAATTGAAAGATGTTGCTTTATCTTCAAATTCAGACGTATCTGGCAGAAGCACAGATCCCCTTGGGGATATATTGGATGATTACGAATAGGAGAATTTTATGACTGAAAATAATAAAAAAGTAAAACTTTCAAAATCAGATAGAATTAAAGTATTTAATAGACATCAATTTCTCCAAGGATCATGGAATTATGAACGTATGCAAAATGGAGGATGGTGTTTTTCGATAATACCTGCAATAAAAAAATTATATCCTAATAAAGATGATCAGATTAAAGCTTTAAAAAGACACCTAGAATTTTACAACACACATCCATATGTTTCAGCTCCAGTAATGGGAGTAACACTTGCTTTGGAAGAAGAGAAAGCAAATGGTGCACAAATTGATGATGTAGGAATAAATGGTGTTAAAGTTGGAATGATGGGACCGCTTGCAGGGGTTGGAGATCCTGTATTTTGGTTTACATTAAGACCTATTTTAGGAGCTTTGGGAGCAAGTATTGCACTTTCAGGTTCTATTGTTGGTCCTCTTTTATTTTTTGTACTTTGGAATTTAATAAGACTTGGATTTTTATGGTATTCGCAAGAGTTTGGATATAAAGTCGGAAGTAAAATTTCCGAAGACTTATCAGGTGGTCTTATGGGTAAGATTACTCAAGGAGCATCAATTCTTGGAATGTTTATAATTGGAGCACTTGTTCAAAGATGGGTAAATATTTCATTTACACCAATTGTTACAAAAGTAAATCAACAGGTGGGCGCTTTTATAGATTGGACAAAAATAGAGTCAGGAGCCAAAGGAATAAAATCTGCACTTGAACAATACTCATCCCTTGGGGTAGATGGGTTAAATGAAGTTAAAGTTACAACGCTTCAGCAAAATTTAGATCAACTTATTCCAGGACTTGCAGCATTAATTTTAACACTTGTAGTTGCAAAACTACTTAAAAAAGGAGTTTCACCTATTTTAATTATAGTTTTGCTTTTTGTAATAGGAGTTATCGCAAGAGTTATAGGACTTATGTAATGGTATTTTTTCTTAACTCAAAAACAGATTTAACTATAAAGGCTCAGAGTTTTCATGATATGAATGTTTATGGAAATATAATAGTAGGAAATAAAGCTTTTGAATTTTATAATCAAAGAAATGTAAATGACTATATTCAAATACCATGGGATGAGATAGATGAAATAACTGTTGTCTTCATAAAAAATAATTACATTCCAAGATTTGAAATAAAAGTTAAAGATGAACGAAAGTTTATGTTTTCTTCAAAAGATAATAGAATACTTTTAAGAGCTATAAATAAATATGTTGATAGAAAAAAAATTAAATCAAAACTATCTTTTTTTCAAACAATAGTTTTGGGTTTAAAAAATCTATTTAAAAAACCATCAAATTATTGATGGTTTTTTAAATTTATATTATTAAATTGGTGCGGATAAAAGGATTTGAACCTTCACATCATTTCTAATACATGAACCTGAATCATGCGCGTCTGCCAGTTCCGCCATATCCGCAAAACTATGATACTACTTTACTATTTTTTAAAAAAATTTAAAACTTTTTAGCGGTTTATTTATACCCATTTGGTTGTAATTAAAACAATGAAATGTAAAATATATGTTAAGATTTATACACTATAACATTAAAAATGAACAATTAAAATAAAAATGCATATAAAAACAGAAAGAAGGATGAGTATCATAAAAGATAAGAAAAAAATTTTCAGATTAGTTTCATTTGTAATTTCAATTGTAGCAGTTCTAACTATTGTATTTTCGGTTAAAAAATTTGGTTTAGGTGCTTTTTTTAACGATGAAATAAAAATATATCAAGAAAAAGCTCCAACAGAACAGTCAGATGGATTTAGAATAAACTCAATTAGGCTTGGCGATAAGCTTGTAGATGTAAATGATTTAAATATAGTCGGATGGAAAAAATCGAATACTCTTACAGGATATCCATTATATACTGATGGTTATGAAACAGGTAACATGATTACGTTTAAAGTATCACCTAAGTTTATGTTTAATAACCCTGTAATTAATTGGCAACTTGGGCCTGAAAATTGGAGAGCTTTCGTTTCTTATCAAGATACAAAAGTAATGCAGTTAAATGCATATGCTGAAGTTGAAAACAACAGTTCGGTTTCAATTAATTATCCATCTTTTATTTCGGTACTTCTACAGTATTCGATGATGATTTTGGCAATACTTGGTTTATCATATCTATTAAATAAAGTATTTAATTCATTTTATGATACAAACGAGAACAAATTAAAAATAAAAGAAGGATTCATATTTATAGCAAAACAAATTCCAAAAATTTTAATTTTGGGGTTGACATATTTTGCATTTTCTTTAATATTTGATAGTAGAATTCCAGATAGCCCTTTATATCTTTTAGGGGCTTCAATGAAGAAAAATGATATGTTTGCAGTAATTTCACTTGTTGCAATTTTTGCTATTGGATTTAATTATTATTTAAAGAAAAATGAGAGAATTTCATATATATATGGCCTTTGTTTATATTTTGTAAATCCTCTTGTGGTATTTTTAATATGTGAATTTGCATACAACCCTGATGTTTGGGACATGAGCATTTTATACATACTTTTAAATGCTTTTATAATATTACTTCTTCAAACATTCATATTTTTAATAACAAGATCTTGGAAAATTTCAACTATTTCAGTTCTCGTGACACTTCTTGCTTTTGGAATGGCAAATGATGTTTTAATGGAACTTAGAGATTCTCCTTTGATTCCAGCATTTTTAGGAATGCTTGGTGTTGCTACTGATGTTGCAGGAGAAACTGTAATAAGTTTTTCGGGTAAAAGTTTAGCAGCAGCTGCATATGCTTTTATGTGGATGTTTATTTTATTCTCACAACCGCATATAAAAGCAAAACTAACATTAAAGAAATATTTTATACCGTTAATTTCATATTCGGCATTAATGTTTGCTGTAATTATGGCATCAAGCACATATTTAATAGAGCATTCAAGAGTTGGAGTTAATTTATGGAGACCTTCAAGAACTTATTATGTTGAAGGAAGTCCGTATTCATTTTATAGGTTAGCTGTAAATCAAATGCTTAGAGCACCTGAAAATTACTCAAAGGGAAATGTTGAAAAAATACTTGAAAAATATAATAAAGAAGATGAAAATGCTGTAAAATCAGATAAAAAACCTAATATAATAATGATTCAGTCAGAAGCAGAGGCGGATTATAACGAAATAGGAAATTTACAGCTAAATAAAAATCCTTTATCATTTCAATTAGGACTTAAAGATAATGCAATTCAGGGAAAACTTCACGTATCAGTTTTGGGTGGAGGAACGGTAAACACAGAATATGAGGCATTAACTGGCAATTCTCTTACATTTTTCCCAGACGGTTCTTATCCTTTCCAACAATACGTAGATGAAGGTGCAAATTCAATTGGAAGACTTTTGGAAAATCAAGGATATGACACATATATAACTCATCCAAATAAATCTACAAATTATTCAAGACAAGAGGTTTGGAAAAATTTAGGATTTAATGATATAGATTTTTTGGAAAGTTATAACGGTGATAAAGAAGAAAATACATCAGAATATTTGAAATCTCAATCGGATGAATATGCACATGGTCATGTTTCGGATAAATTTTTGTTTGAAAAATTAATTGAAAAATATAAAAATAAAGGTGATAAACCATTATTTTCATATCTTGTAACAATGCAAAATCACGGGGGATATCCTGGTTCTGAAACAGGGAATATAGATATAGTGGGTCATGAAGGAGAAAATAATGGAGCAAATGAATATTTGAATCTTCTTTCGGAGTCAGACAAAGCATTTGAAGAATTGGTAAATTACTTTAAAAATTCTGATGAACCAACAATAATCTGTATTTATGGAGACCATCAACCACAAAACTATAAATATTTTATGGATTTTGCATTCGGTGAAGGAAACTACGGAAATTATGAAACACATTGGACACCTCTTACAATTTGGGCAAATTATACAATACCTGAAGTAAAAGATTTAGAAATTTCAGCAAATTATCTTTCAGCATTTCTGTTTAAAGTTGCAGGGCTTGGTCTTAGAACAAGTGCTTATCAAAATTATCAGCTTGACATGATGCAAAAATATCCTATTATGACAAGGTATAACAATAAGGATACAACATTTACTGAAGTAACTGAAAATAGTGATTTCATCAAGAAAAAACAAGAACTTGATTCAATTATATATTACAATGTAAAAGATCCAGATAGAAATAACAAGTATTTCATAAATCCAGCAGAAAAATAACTTTTTAATAAAAAATTTTTAAAATACTCTCATATTAAAAATGAGGGTATTTTTTATAGAAAAAAAAATTTATTTATTTAAATATAGAATAAATTAAAGTATAATTTTAACGAAAAAATGGAGGGGTTAATGGATATAATTTCTAATATCAGAGTGATTGAGGATTTTCCTATAAAAGGAATATCCTACAAAGATATTTCTACTTTAATAGGAAATAAAGACGCATTTAAATTTACAATTGATGAGCTTGAGAGAAAATTACAAGAAAAAAATATTGAAATAGATAAAATTGCAGGTATTGAATCAAGAGGCTTTATATTTGGTGCAGCACTTGCATACAAGATGGATAAATCTTTTTTAATGATAAGAAAGCCGGGAAAGCTTCCTGCAGATACTGTTTCTGTTGAATATGAACTTGAATATGGCACAGATAAGCTTGAAATTCACAGAGATTCTGTAAAAAAGAATGATAAAGTTTTAATAATTGACGATTTACTTGCAACAGGTGGAACAACACTTGCCGCTGCAAAGCTTATTGAAAAACTTGAAGGTGAGGTTTGTGCAATAGAATCTGTTGTGGAACTTAAAGATTTAGATGCAAGAGAAAAATTAAAAAAATATGAAGTAATATCTTTAGTTAAGTACGATCATTAAATTCAATATCAAAAATAATAAAATAAAAATACCAGAGTTAGTTTTATGTTTTCTCTGGTATTTTTTGTTGTTTAAACTAAATATATAAAATTTATATGCCCTTTAAAAGTTTAAATCAAAAATAATTTATGATTTTATTCCCAAATTACTTTTGTAAAAGGTTTTAAAGATTTAATAAATTTATCTTCAGGTTTTTTATCTGTTACAATATAGTCAAATTCTCTTGTTTGACATGTAGAAATGAATGATTTTTTATAAAATTTACTTGAATCTGCAAGAAGAATTTTTTTTGTAGAATTTTTTACCATTATCCTTTTTATTTCAGATAAGTTTTCATCAGATTCATATACATTTTTTTCATCAAGATATTTGCAAGAAGTAAAAAGATAATCAGAATAGAAAGAATTTAAAAAATCATAAACTTGGACACCGTAAAGAGATGATGAATTTAATTTAAGTCTTCCACCAGAAAGTAAAACTCTTATATTTTTATTTGAGTTAAAACTTAGGGCTGTGTCTATTGAATTTGTTATTATAACTATTTGTGAATGATTTTCTATGTATGGATTTAATAAATTTACTGTGGATGAATCATCTAAAAATATTGAAGAGTCATCTTTTAAAAAATATTTACTAGCAGTTTTTACAATATATTGTTTCTCATTTACGTTTTTTAATTTCCTTACAAAACTTGGATATTCAGTATTATTATTTGAAACTAAGGTTACACCGCCTCTAATTTTCAATAGAAAGCCAGAGTTTTCAAGATAATCAACATCTCTTCTTATAGTAGATTCTGATACGTACATTTTTTTACTAAGATTTGAAATACTTATAGTCTTTTCTTCATTTAATATATCTTTAATTTTTTTATATCTTTCTTCAGGAATCATTTTTTCTCCAGATGAGTTTCTAAATTTGAAAAATTCTGAAACTTTTTAAAAGAATTATACTTGGTTTTAAGAAGTATATCCAATGTTTATTTCAAATTTGACATAAACCTTAAAAAAAGGGTATAAAACATATATCAAATGTTAAATTTTCATCAAATTAGTAATTTGTTGAATTAAAAACGTTTTCGAAAGAAAGTATTTTTTGGGGGGTATATGAATAAGAAAAAAAACAAGATAAGTGACAAAGTTTGGCTATTAATTTCAATAGCTGCAGCATTGTTACTTTGGTATCTTCTTTCGATAGGAGAGGTTACAGCTAGAAGTTTTCCTTTCTTAGACAAGGTAATTCCTGCAGTTGGCAAAATGGTTGACAGAGGAGTTTTTGGAAAAGATATTGCAAGCAGTTTGACTTCTGTTCTTGCAGGATTTTTATTAGGATTTGCAACTGCTCTTCCTATTGCATTTTTGATGGCATGGTATATTCCAGTTCAAAAAATTCTTGAACCTTGGATAAACTTTGTAAGAAATATTCCAGCTTTAGGATATGCACCGCTTCTTGTAATTACATTTGGTGTAGGAAAGAAGCCTGCAATAATTTTGATTTGGATTTCTACATTTATGACAATGAGTATTACGATTTATCAGGGAATTAAAAATATAGATGTTACCTTGATAAAAGCCGCAAGAGTATTAGGATCAAATGACTGGGACATTTTTGTAAAGATTATTTGTCCAGCAACTGTTCCTTTCATATTGACAGCCGTAAGACTTGGTCTTGGTGCTGCACTTACAACACTTCTTGCAGCAGAATCAACAGGAGCTCAAGCGGGTATAGGTATGAGAATACGTTCACTTGCAAACTCATTTGAGTCAGATGGAATGCTAATGTACATTATATTGCTTGGAATTATCGGATTGATTTTAGTAAAAATTACAGACGTTGTAGAAAGGAGACTTACCGGATGGCAGGAGAAAATCCAGCAGTAAAACTTAAAATAGACAATGTTTATAAAGAATATGTCACAAGAAAAGGAAAGACAATTGCATTAAATGGTGTTAGTCTTGATATAAAAGAAAATGAGTTTGTCTGCGTTGTAGGACCTTCAGGATGTGGAAAATCTACATTACTTAATGCAATAGCTGGTTTACACGAGCCTACAAGTGGAACAATTTATCTTGATGGAAACCCAATTCATGGAACTGGAGTTGAAAGAGGAGTTGTTTTCCAACAATATGCACTTTTCCCTTGGAGAACGGTAATGAGAAATGTTACCTATGGTCTTGAAATAAAGAAAATTCCAAAGGATGAGGCTGAAGAAATAGCAAGAAAATACATAAAAGCAGTAGGGCTTGAAGGATTTGAAAATTCATACCCTAAAGAACTTTCAGGAGGAATGAAACAAAGAGTTGCAATTGCAAGAGCATATGCCGTAAATCCTGAAGTGCTTTTGATGGATGAACCTTTCGGTGCACTTGATGCTCAAACAAGAGTTCAGCTTCAGCAAGAACTTTTAAATACATGGGAACAAGAACAAAAAACATGTTTCTTTATCACACATGATGTTGATGAAGCAGTTATGCTTGCTCAAAGAGTTGTAATAATGAGTGCAAGACCTGGAAGAATTAAAAGGATAGTGGATATAGATATTCCATATCCAAGAACACAAGATATTAAGACTTCAAAAAGATTCATGGAATTAAAAAATGAAATTTGGAATGAAGTTTATAAGGAATTTTTGGAACATAGGAAATAAAGGGAGGAAACTATGAAAAAATTATTAACATTTTTAATGTCAATGTCAATGACATTGGTTTTAGCAGGATGTGGAAACGGAGCTGGAAATACAGCTACAACATCAAATACTGCAAGTACACCTGAGGTTAAACCACAATCAGCTTCGGTTGCAGCAGTTGAATCTGTTGAAACAAAAGAAAAAGCAACAGATGGAGAATTAACAGAACTTAATGTTGCTTATATGCCTAATTATGCTTCACTTTGGCATCTTCTTACAGGAATCGATAAAGGATACTTTGAAGAAGAAGGATTAAAAATCAATTTAATTGAATTTGCAGATGGTCCATCTGAAATTGCAGCAATGGAAGGTGGAAGTGTTGATGTAGCATACATCGGTCATGGTGCACATAGACTTGCAATAAATGGAAGTGCAGACATCATTGCACCAAGTTCAGTACACAATACTGATAAAATTATAGTTCTTACATCAAAAGGAATAGAAGATATTAAAGACCTTAAAGGCAAAAAAGTTGCTTATAACGCTGGATCATCATCAGAAACAGCTCTTAATGGAGCACTTGCAAGTGCAGGACTTACAATGGATGATATAGATCCGTATGAAATGGATGCAACAAACATGGTTGCTGCTATGATGTCAGGATCAGTTGATGCATGTACAGCTTGGAATCCATATGATAGCCAAATACTTGATAATGTAAAAGATGCAAAACAAATAGAATTTTCTACAGATTCTGTAAATCTTTCAAGCTTTATAGCACTTCCATCATATGTTGAAAAAAATCACGATTTACTCGTAAGATTTAATAGAGCTTTATTTAAAGCAATGCAATTTGCTGCAAAAGAAGAAAATTGGGATTATGCAGTAGGCTTATATGCTAAACAAACTGCAAAAGACGAAGAAGCAGCAAAAGTTGAAACAGGTGATGCTAAATGGTTCTCTGAAGATGATATTAAAAAAGGCGTTGAAGACGGATCAATGGCAGATTTGTATAAACAACAACAACAGATGTTCATCGATTCAGGTGATGTTGAAAAAGAAAGACCTGTTGATGAATATGTTAAATTTGATTTAATAAAGGAAGCATTAAAATAAAAATTAAATATTGATAATATTTAATTTAGGAGGAAATATGACACTTGTTACCGGAAAATATTTATTAAATAATGCTGATAAATTTAAGTACGGTCAACCTGCATTTAATGTAAATTTTGTAGATCAGGTGACTTCTGCAATAGAAATTCACGAAGCTTTCCATGCACCTTTACTTTTACAAGTTGCAGATCTTGCTTTGGGATTTTTTGGAGGAAGAGTAGATTTTGCAAATAGTACTCTTGAAGATAAAATAAGAGGTGCAAAATTAATTGCAAATTTTGTAAAAGAAAAAGCGAAAGAAACAAATATTCCAGTAGCACTTCACCTTGATCACGGAAGAACTTATGAAACTGTTAAAGCCTGCATAGAAGCAGGCTTTACATCAGTTATGTATGATGGTTCTTCACTTCCATTTGAAGAAAATATTAAAAATACAAAAGCTGTAGTTGACCTAGCAAAAAAATACAATGTCAGTGTAGAAGCAGAACTTGGAATTTTAGCTGGAGTTGAAGATGATGTATCATCTGAAAATTCAACATATACAAACCCTTTACAGGCTTTGGAATTTGTTCAAAAAACTGGAATTGATTATCTTGCAATTTCATATGGAACAAAACATGGGGCAAGCAAAGGAAAGAATGTAAAACTTAGTACAGAAATCGTAACAGCAATCAAAGAACTTTTTTTATTCAGTAATATCAATTGTCAACTTGTTTCACATGGTTCATCAACTATTCCAACATATTTGGTTGAAAGTCTGTCAAAATATTCTATGGATATGGGAGAATCTGAAGGAATAAAAATCGATCAGATTCAAAAGGCAATAAAAGCAGGAATTAATAAAATAAATGTAGACACTGATATAAGAATGGCTACAACAAGAAATATTCTTGAACTTTTTGAAAATCATCCAGAATATAAGACAAAAGATAAATATAAATATGCGTATGATTATATAAAAAATAACAATGACTTTGATCCAAGAAATAGTCTTGTTGAATTTAAGAATGAAATAACATCTGGTTTTTCAGATGAAGATTATCTTTTAAAAAATGCAATGGATAAAGCTGTTAAAGAAATGATGGGACAGATTATAGTTGAATTTGGATCTATCGGAAGAGCATAAAATAAAAGCAAGGAGCTTTTTTTGAAACACATACATTTAAATTTAAAAAGATTTGATATAAAAAAAATATATGGAGGAGTTAACCAAAGTGATGATATTACACTTTGGTCATCTTCTATAGTTGAGAAAATAGAAAAAGAACTTGAACAAATAAAAAAAGAAAAAGACGTCGAATTTACAATATTTTTTCCAGAGTTACACCTTTTAAATGCAATTAAAGAAAGAAAGAATAAAGATAGTTTCTTTATAGGAAGTCAAAGCGTATACGAACTTGATTCTAAAGTTGGTGGAAATTTTGGAGCTTTTACAACGAAAAGAACTGCAAATTCAATGGTACAAGCAGGGGTTGATTCAACCATGATTGCTCATTCTGAAGAAAGAGAATCTCTTAAAAATGTACTTAGAAGTGCAGGTGTAAATAATTTTGAAAGCATAAATAAAATTTTAAACCAGAGAATAAAAAGAGCTTTAGAGTCAGGATTAAGAGTACTTTATTGCATTGGAGAAACACTTGAAGAGAGAGAAAATTGGAAAGATGTTTTAAAAAGTCAAATAGAAATTGGTCTTGATGGAGTTGATAAAAGTAAAATCATTATTGCCTACGAACCTATATGGGCTATTGGGCCTGGAAAAACTTTACCTTCATATGATGCAATTGATGAAATTGTTAGATATGTAAAAGAAATTTCAAATAATTGTGAGGTTATTTATGGTGGAGGATTAAAAAAAGACAATGCGAAGGCTTTATCAGAAATAAAATCGCTTGATGGTGGTCTTATTGCTTTAACTAGGTTTAGTGGAGAAATAGGATTTTATCCTGATGAATATATTGAAATAATAAAAGAATTTTTATATAAATAAATAAGGAGTTATTATGAAAATTGATTTTGAATACGGCTTAGGTCTTATGAGCGCACAACTTCCTGACAATACAGACATTTTTATACCTGGAGAAACAATTAAAGATCCTCCTTTTATCCCTGAAGAAGATCTTGAAAAAGCATATATGGATTCTTTAACTCATCCAGAAGGAAATATAAAGCCTTTAAGTGAACTTGCATCTCCTGGCAAAAAAGTAACAATTATTTTCCCAGATAGAGTAAAGGGAGGAGAGCAGGCAACATCTCATAGAAAAATTTCTATTAAATTAATACTTAACGAGTTAAAAAAAGCAGGAGTTAGAAAAGAAGATATATTATTTATATGCTCAAATGGACTTCATGCAAAAAATACTAAACAACAGATTCATAATATTTTAGGAGATGAAATATTCAACGAATTTTGGTATTCTCATCAGATTATAAATCACGACAGTGAAGATTATGATCACATGGTTTATCTTGGAAAAACTGAAGAAAGAGGCGATCATGTTTGGCTTAATAAATATGTTTATGAAAGTGATTTGCCAATTTTAATAGGACATGCACAGGGAAACCCATATGGAGGATATTCTGGTGGATATAAACACTGTGCAACAGGGCTTAACCATTGGTCATCAATAGCATCTCATCACGTTCCAGATGTAATGCATAGAGATGATTTTACTCCAGTAAATAATACATCTTTAATGAGACATAAATTTGATGAAATAGGTCACCACATGGAAAAAGCTATGGGACATCATTTCTTCTGTTGTGATGCAGTACTCGATACAAATTCAAGACAAATTGAAATTCATAGTGGTACAGCAGGCGCTGTTCAGTCAAATTCATGGAAAATGGCAAATAAAAGAACATATGTAAAATTTGCAAAAGAGAAATATAATGTTATGGTTTTTGGTCTTCCACAATCTTTCCACTATGGAAATGGAATGGGAACAAATCCTATAATGTTAATGCAAGCAATTTCAGCACAAGTTGTAAGACATAAAAGAGTTATGGCAGATAACTGTGTAATAATTTGCTCATCAATTTGTAACGGATTCTTCAATGATATGCTTTGGCCATACACAAGAGAAATGTATGATATTTTCCAAACAAATTACATGCAAACTCTTCCTGATATGAATAGACTTGGGGAGTATTTTGCAACAAACAAAGAGTATATCAGAAAATATAGATATACAAATGCATTCCATCCTTTCCATGGATTTAGTATGATTTCAAGTGCACATATTGCTGAGAAAAATTGTGCTGCAGTTTATGTAGTTGGAGCAGAACAACCAGGATATGCAAGAGGAATGGGTCTTAAAACAAGAGCAACATTTGAAGAAGCTTTAGAAGATGCTAAAAAAATAGTTGGAAATAATCCACGTATTCTTGCACTTCCAAAGACATTTAAGCTTGGTGCAGTTCATCTTATGATGGAAGATGATCCATATCCTGAAAATCCAAATTATGATGCATTTGAATAAAATATGAATTACTTAATTGTACATGGAGGAGGTCCCACATCTGTAATAAACGCATCACTTTACGGAGTGGTAAAAAGACTTCTTAAAGAAAAAGATACTAAACATGTTTACGGTGCCATTGGCGGAATTAAGGCAATTTATGATGAAAAATATATTGATTTTTCATCTATAAGTAAATTTGAAATTGAAAGCCTTTTAATAACACCAGGAACTGCTTTAGGTTCTTCGAGATATCCTCTTGAAGAAGATGATTATGAAGAAATTTCTGCTAAACTTAATAAACAACATATAGATGTGGTTTTTTTAAATGGTGGAAATGGAACAATGAATACTTGTGGAGAACTTGCAAAACATTGTAAAAAATATTCAATTAGAGTTATAGGAATACCAAAAACAATGGATAATGATATTGCCGAAACTGATCATAGTCCTGGTTTTGGATCTGCTGCAAATTACATTGTAAATACTGTTTCTGAAATATGCATGGATGTAAAATCCCTTCCAATTCATGTATGTATTGTAGAAACAATGGGAAGAAATGCTGGATGGCTTGCGGCATCTTCTTCTCTATCTAAAACTGAATTTTGTGATGGACCAGATTTAATTTATACACCAGAATTTTCTTTTGATGAAAATGAATTTTTAGAAGAAATAAATAAACTTAATAAAAAGAAAAAAGGGATTGTAGTAGTTGTAAGTGAAGGACTCGTTGATAAAAATGGAAATCCAATAATGCCACCGATTTTTGAATCGGGAAGAAGCATTTATTATGGAGATGTAAGTGCTCACCTTTCGCAAATAATAATAAATAAACTTAAAATAAAAGCAAGGAATGAAAAACCTGGTCTTGCTGGTAGAGCAAGTATTTTATATCGCTCACAAAGCGATCTAAACGAAGCAATTGAAGTTGGGAAAAAGGCAGCAGATGCTGCAATTTCAGGAGAAAATGCGGTTATGGTAGGAATTCAAAGAGAAAGTATTGAGAATTACAATATTTCATATCCTTTAATTCCTGTCGATAAAGTTATGTTATATGAAAGAAAAATGCCAAAAGATTTTCTGAATGAAAAAGGAAATTGGGTTAGCGAAAAGTATATAAAATGGGCAAAGCCAATTGTTGATTTTAAAGAAATACCATACATTTCATATAACGAAAATTAAAATGAAGGAGAGATATGTCATATTACATTAAGGCAAAAAAAATTATTTTAGAAGATAAAGTAAAAGAAAATTCATATTTAAAAATAAATGACGACTCTACATTTGGAGATGTTTTAAGTGCTGTACCAGAAGGATCAGATGTAATAGATTATTCAAATTGTATAGTTGCACCGGGTCTTGTTGACACACATATTCATGGATTTGCATCATGTGATGTTATGGATAATGATGTTGAAGGCTTAAAAAAAATTAGTGAAGAACTTCTTAAATGTGGGGTTACAAGTTTCTTACCTACTACTCTTACTGACAGTTTTGAAAATACAGATGCAGTTTGTACTATGATAGGAGAAAATTACGATAAAGTAAAAGGTGCAAAAATAAGAGGAATTTTCCTTGAGGGACCTTTCTTTTCTGAAAAATTTAAAGGTGCTCAAAATGAGAAATATATGAGTTCTCCTTCTATAGAAAAATTAGAAAAATGGTATGAACATTCAAACCACATGGTAAGAAAAGTTGCCATAGCTCCAGAACTTGAAGGAAGTAAAGAATTTATACATTGGGCAAGAGATCATCATATTTTTGTTGCATTAGGTCATAGCGATGCAACATTTGAAGAAGCAAAAGATGCTGTTGATGCAGGAGCAAATATTTTTGTTCACACATTCAATGCAATGAGTAATATGCTTCATAGACATCCGAATATGGTAGGAGCGGCATTTTCACTAGATGATGTTTATGCAGAAGCAATTTGTGATGGACATCATAATCATCCATATTCAATAAATGCTTTAATAAAAGCAAGGGGTGTTGATGAAACGGTTTTAATTACAGACTGCATGAGAGCAGGTGGAATGGGCGAAGGAGAATCCAAACTTGGTGAATTTGACGTTACAATAAAAGATGGAACGGCAAAATTAAAAGGAACGGATACATTAGCAGGTTCTATTCTAGAATTAAAAGATGCAGTTAAAAATGTAGTAAATTGGGGACTTGTTTCTGTTGAAGATGCAATTAGAATGGCATCAATTGTGCCTGCAAAATCAGTTATGATTGATGATGTGTGTGGAAAGATTTCATATGGTGCAAAAGCTGATTTCATTGTTTTTGATGAAGATTTAAATTTGCTTGCAACTTATTTAGATGGAAAAGAAAGATATAAAAAAAATTAATCGGGAGAAATTTCAATGAAAAGATTTTTAGATAGTAAAACAAGTGAAATACTTAGTATGAAACCTGATGAGCTTAAAGAATCTATTAGAGCATCAGAAGGAAGAGTTATTCTTTCAGAAAACAATGTGGTTTTAACTCAAGTTCAACCTATGATAACAAATAGTGAAGTTGCAAGAGCATTTGGTGCTGATTTAATACTGCTTAATCTATTTGATGTTTTTAATTGTAAAGTAAATGGAATAGATGAATCAGTTGAAAATCCAGTAAAAGAGTTAAGAAGACTTACAGGAAGACCAATAGGTGTTAACCTTGAGCCAGTTGATCCTGATGCTGAAATGATGGAAGAAAAAGATGTAATTTCAAATGGTAGAATATGTTCACTTGAAAGCATTAAAAAAGCAAATGAACTAGGATTCGATATGATTTGTTTAACAGGAAACCCAAGTACAGGAGTTACAAATAAACAAATTTCAAAAGCTATAAAACTTACAAAAGAAAATTTTGATGGATTAGTTATTGCAGGCAAAATGCATGGTTCAGGAGTTGGAGAACCTATAATTGACGAAGAAACTGTAGAAGATTTTATAAATAGTGGTGCAGATGTAATTTTAATACCTGCTGTAGGAACATTTCCTGGATTAACAGTTGAATCAATGAAAAAAATAACTGACTTTGCTCATTCAAAAGGAGCGTTAGTTATGAGTGCAATTGGAACAAGCCAGGAAGCCTCATCGAAAGAAACAATAAAACAACTTGCACTTTTAAATAAAATGGTTGGTGTTGATATACAACATATTGGAGATGCTGGATTTAGTGGCCTTGCACCTTTTAAGAATATTACAGAATTATCAATTGCCCTTAGGGGAGAGTCACTTACAATAAGAATGATAGCAAGTTCAATTTTGAGATAGTAAGAAAGAAGGGGAAAAATGAAAATTTTAGTAACTGAAGGAAATCCACAAGGAAGTAAATTAGCTTATCAGATAATAAGAGATGTAAATGATAACGGAGGAAAAGTATTTGGCTTTGCAACGGGAATTGCACCTGAAGAGACATATAGATTACTTAGAGAAAGTGATGTAGATTTTTCAGATAAAATTTCAGTGAATTTAGATGAATATATAGGGCTTGCCGATGATCATGTACAAAGTTATCACTATTTCATGAATAAACACCTTTTTAATGCAAAACCATTTAAAAAATCTTATTTACCAGATGGTCTAGGTGATCCTGAAAAAGTCACAAAGGATTATGATAAAATTTTGGAAGAAAATCCTATAGATTTACAAATTTTAGGACTTGGAAATGATGGTCATATAGCATTTAATGAACCAGGAACTCCTTTTGATTCAAAAACTCATGTTTCATATCTTGATGAATCTACAATTGAATTTAATAGTCAACTTTTTGATTCTAAAGACGAAGTTCCAAGATCAGCATTTACAATGGGCATAAGCTCAATTATGTCTGCAAAAAAAATAATTCTACTTGCTTTTTATGAGTCAAAAGCACAAGCAATTCATGATATGGTACTTGGACCAATTACAGAAGATTTACCTGCAAGTATTTTACAGAAACATCCTGATACAACTTTAATATTATCAAGAAAATCTGCAAAACTTCTTCCTGACGATATGGTAACTTTTGTTTCAGATGATGAGATTGAAATCTAGAAATTTTTGGTGCATATATGATATCTTTACGGCAACTATTTAAAACTTTATTTAAAATAAATCTTATTACATTCGGGGGAGGTTATACAATCACCCCCGTAATTAAACAAGCATTTTGTGATAAAGTATGCTTAATAAGCGATTCTGATATGCTAGATATAATGGCACTTGCACAAAGTGGTCCAGGAGCATTATCAGTAAATACAAGTTTACTTACAGGTTATAAACTTGCAGGAAGAAAGGGAGCACTAATTGGTGCTATTGCTTCATTCCTTCCGCCTTTAATAATAATAAGCATAGTTTACTTTTTTTATGAACAGTTTGCACAAAACTATTGGATCAGAGCAGCTTTAAGGGGAATGAGTGGAGTAATAAGTGCGGTTTTGCTTGTGACGACGGTTGATCTTGCAAGATCAGCATTAAAAAAACATGCATTTTTTTCTTTTTTGATGATGACAGGAAGTTTTATTGTCGGATATTTTACAAGCATTAATGTAGGATTCATTATTCTTTCTTTAGCACTTATAGGTCTTGTTGTATTTAGTATAGATGGGATGGATCCGAAATGATGATACTTTTTGAACTTTATAAAGCATTCTTTTTTATTGGGGCAATTGCTTTTGGAGGCGGATATGCATCACTTCCTATGATTCAAGATACAATTGTTCATAGTACAGGCTGGCTTACAATGACAGAAATGATAGATGTTGTAACAATATCGCAGTTAACGCCTGGACCAATAGCTGTAAATGCTGCTTCATTTGTAGGAACTAAAATGGCATCAATTCCTGGTGCAATATTTGCAACACTTGGTGTTGTAACTCCACAAACTATTTTAATGTTAATTTTAGGAAAAATAGTTTTTTCAGGCAAGGAAATAAAAATATTGGATAAAATGCTAGGTGCATTAAGACCGGGAGTAGTTGGACTAATAGCAAATGCAACTCTTTCAATGATGGTTTCATCTATGATACCAGAGACAGTGGTTAAGCCTGATATGATTGGAGTAATAGGATTTATTATAGGACTTATTTTAAGTATAAAGAAAATAGACCTTTTCAAAATAATTTTTATAGGAGCGGCTATTGGAATAATTCTTGCCGCAATGGGATTTTTCTGATATAAAAAGTTGTGAGAAATAAAACTCACAACTTTTTTAGTACAAAAAATTAATTATATTTACTTTTTATGAATTATTTTGGGGTCAGTTCAAAAAATAACTCATTAATTTAAATTTTAATAATTTATTTAGGCTCGAAAATTTACTTGCATATTAATTGTTTTTATGATTTAATAAATAAAAGTAAATAATTAATTATTTAAAAAATTTTGTATATACAATAATACATATTTTATAAATAAAAAATTGGAAAGGGAAAAAATGAAAAACAAAAAAAGCAACACATTAAAAGCATTAGTGCTAGCAACAACAATAACAGCATTAATTCCGACAGCAAAAGCATTTGCAAATGAAGAAGTACCTAATACAAACACTGAAGTTACTATTGAAAATGCAGAAGAAGAAAATATCGATGCAGTAACTAAAGAAGAAAATGTAGCGTCAGTAGAAACAAATGTTAATGAAAATACCAACGTAACTAATGCTGAAACAGACGCCAGTAAAGACGAAAAAGAAGCAGTAACAAATAATGCTGAAGAAGTCAATAATGAAGAAATAAATGACAAAGCTAATACTGAAATTACAACCGATAAAGAAGAAAAAGAAAAATTAGAAGAACAACTAATTTCTTTAAAAGAAAATTTAGCTAATATTGATCAAAATACAAGCGAAGGAGCATTTTATTTTTTAGAGTGGATTAAGAAAAATAATCCTGAATATGCAAATGATGCTGAAAATGCTTTAAAAATTTTAAAAGAATTTGAAGCTAAAGGAGATGTTAAAAGAGGAGTAGATGGAGATGCTACATCATTTAAAAATTTACTTAAAACCTCAGAATTTTTAGTTGAAAATAATAACCTAAGAGTAAATGACGAAAACTTTGACGTAGAAGAACAGTATACAAACTTTACAATTCTTGCTAAAGCCATGGTAAGTGCAAATAGATCTACAAATGCATTAAATGGGCATAGAGGTACATTTAACGTAGCTGAAAATTTAGCATGGGGTTATAATGACCCTTTTGATGGTTGGTATACTAAAGAAAAGAAATTGTATAATGCAAATCATAATGAAAAATATGAAAAAATAGGTCATTATTTAAATATAATGAATAAAGATCTTAAATTAGTAGCTATTGCACAAAATGATAATCCTAAGCTTAATGAGAGATATTCAGTAACTCATGCTTTAAATTCTGATAGAATAACAAATAATGATCTTACAATTGAAGCAACTAAATATGTAGAAATTATTGAATCTTATAAGAAAGAACTTGATAAAAAAGTTTTAGAAGAAAAAATTGCAGAAATTGAAGAAAAACTTTTGGCATATAATACTAGCGAAGAAGACCATAAATCAATTCCGTGGAAAGATATTGAAGACATAGCAAAAGCTATAGAAAAAGAAGATCATAAATCAATTCCATGGAAAAATATTGAAGATATAACAAAAGCTATAGAAAAAGAACAAAGCGAAGATGAAAAATGGAAAGTTAAACCAGATGACGACAAGGCTATAAAGGATAAAATCGCTGAATTAACCGCTACAAAGAAAGAAACTAAAGAAGATGAAACTACAAAAACTATTGATAAAACAGTAGCTGATAAAACATCTACAACAAACCCAAAAACAGGTGTTTCATCAATAACAGGATTATTAGGATTAACTTTAGCATCGGCAAGTGAACTGGTAAAAAGAAAAAAATATAAATAAAATTAATTTTCTATAATATAAAAATAATATGATCCTCCTGATTAATAAACTTATCAGGAGGATTTTTATATATAAAATTTCAAAGTATCATTAAAACTTAGTATTTAGAAATATTTTTACTAAGTTTGTCTTCTCATAATCATAATTGCAGACATTATTGAAAGAAGTCCCAAAAAGTAATATAAATTGTAATTTAATTTTTTTCCAATAAAGAAAAGTATAAATGCAATTATAAAAAATAAAAATGACATTATTTTATTTGTTTTCATAAAATCTCCTTAATTTTTACCAAATAATGTCGGTATAAAATTTTGTTTTTTTTAAAAAAGTATCAGATGGCTTTTTATCGGTTACTATACAGTCAAAATCTATAACTCTACAAGTTGAAATAAAAGAATTGTTTTCAAATTTTGATGAATCCGCTAATAAAATTCTTTTGTTTGAATTTTTAAGCATGATTTTTTTAATCATTGCTTGTTCTTCATCTGCTTCGTAAACATATTCAAAGTCTAAAAATTTACATGAAATAAAAGAAATATCTACATGATACTCTCTTAAAAATTCCTCAGCTTGGCTTCCTAAAATTGAATCACTTCTTTGTTTTAAACGCCCTCCTGATAAAAGTACTCTTATATTATCATTATCATTTAATTCTGTTGCAACTGAAATTGCATTTGTAATTACTACAATTTGCGAGTAATTGCAAATAAATGGTGCAAGAGAATTTATTGTTGAAGAAGAATCCAAAAATATAGAAATATCATTTTGTAAAAACTTTTTTGCTGCAATTTTTGCAATATAATTTTTTTTGTCCATATTTTCGTGTTTTCTTACAAAAGAAGAATATTCAACACTTTTATTTTGAACAAGGCTTGCGCCTCCTCTTATTTTTCTTAAAAATCCAGAATTTTGTAAATAATTTAAGTCTCTTCTTATTGTTGCTTCTGAAGAATAAGTTTTCTTACTTAAATCTTTAACACTAATAGTTTTTTCTTTTCTTAAAATATTTCTAATCATGTCATACCTTTCTTCTGGTATCATAATTCCTCCTTTATGATTGAATATGATTATTTATGATTTAATTTTACATCAAAAAACGATTGTATGTCAATTAATCAATCAAATTTGACAAATATCAATCAAAAATAGTACTCTATTATTGTAAACGAGGAAAGGGGGTTAAATGAAAAAAGTTTTAGCTATAGACATGGGAGCAACCTCAATTAGAGCAATTTTAGCATACATAGAAAATGATTCTTTAAAAATTGAAGAAGTAATGAGATTTTCACACGACATTGTAGATGATAACAACAGAAAGCGTTGGCAGTTTGATTTAATATTGAAAAATATAACTGATACAATTTTAAAATACAAGGATGAAATATCATCTGTTGCAGTAGACTCATGGGGAGTTGATTTTGGTTTTATAAAAGAAAATGAACTTTTTGAAAATCCGATATCATATAGAGACCCTGAAAATTCTTTGGGAATAGAACAATCTTTAGAAAAGAAGCCACTAAAAGATTTATTTCTTGAAACGGGTAATCAGATTAATTCTATTAATTCTTTTTTTCAACTTCTTGCATATAAAAAAATAAATAATACAAATTTTAAAGATTTTGACACGCTGCTTTTTATTCCAGATTTAATAAATTACTTTTTGTGTGGAGCAAAGAAAACGGATATTACAATGGCATCGACAAGTCAGATGCTTGATATGAATTTAAAAAAGTGGAATTTTAAATTACTCGATGAATTTGATATTAATAAAAATATGTTTACTGATTTTTCAAAACATGGAGAAATTATAGGAAATACAAAAAATTCAAAAATAGAAGCCTTAAAAGAATGTGATATTGATGTAGTTTCGATTCCAGCACATGACACCGCAGCAGCAATTACAATGACAAAGTCTAATGAAGATCCAAATACAATGTTTTTATCTTCAGGAACATGGACACTTTTTGGAGTTGTAGCAGATAAAGCATATATAAATGAAAAAGTTTTTGAAAAGAATTTAACAAATGAAATTGGGTTTGGAGAAAAAAATCTTCTTCTTAAAAATATAACTGGACTTTTTGTTTTTGAAAAATTTAAAAAAGAGCTTGAACAAATTAAAGGAAAAAAATACACATACGAAGAAATAGAAAATATATGTAATGAAATTAGTCTAGATGGTTTAGAATATTTTGACATTGAAGATGAAAGATTTTCATCTGTTGAAAAAAGTGCAATTGAATCAATAGAAGAGTATTTAAAAGAAACTGGTCAAAAAATAAGTGAAAATAAAGAAAGATATTTTAAGGTAATATACTATTCAATTGTTAAAAATTTAAAAAAAGTAAAAAAAGATATTGAAGAAGTTACAGCAAAAACATATAAAAGAATTCACATTATTGGTGGAGGCTCAAAATCAAAAATTTTATGTAATTTGATAAAAGAAATGTTAGGTGTAGACCTCATAGAAGGACCTCAAGAGGCAACTGCACTGGGAAATATATATGTACAAATAAAGAAAATATACAATTTAGACAGCGAAAAAATAGATACAATCTTTAATAAGTATAAAAAAGAAAATTTATAAAAATAAGGAGGAAAAAGATGGCTTATCCGGTAATCGGAATCAGACCTGTAATTGATGGTAGATGGGGAGGAGTAAGAGAATCCCTTGAAGAACAAACGATGAATATGGCAAAAAGTGCAAAAGAACTCATCGAAAGTAATTTAAAATACAGGAATGGAGAAAATGTAAAATGCATAATAGCAGATACAACAATTGGTGGTGGTGCAGAAGCCGCAAAATGTGAAGAAAAATTTTCAAAAGAAAATGTAACTGCAACTCTTACAGTTACTCCATGTTGGTGCTATGGCTCAGAAACAATGGATTTAAACCCAAATACAATTAAAGCAGTTTGGGGATTTAACGGAACTGAAAGACCAGGAGCAGTTTATCTTGCAGCTGTAATGGCAGCATATGCACAAAAAGGACTTCCAGCATTTTCAATTTATGGCCATGAAGTTCAAGATCAAGATGACACAACAATTCCTGAAGATGTAAAAGAAAAAATATTAAGATTTGTAAAAGCTGCAGTTGCAGTTGGGGAAATGAAAGATAAATCTTATGTAAATATCGGCTCAATTGCAATGGGAATTGCAGGAAGTGAAATAAATTCAGCATTCTTCCAAAAATACTTAGGAATGAGAGTTGAATGGGTTGATATGGTTGAAATTTTAAGAAGAATGAAACTTGAAATTTATGACAAAGAAGAATTTGAAGTTGCTCGTAAATGGGTTAGTGAAAATTGCAAAGTCGGCTATGACATGAATGAAAATCTTTCAGAACTTATTAAAAAATCAAAAGTAATTGATGATAAAGATGAATGGGATTTTGTTGTAAAACATTGCCTTATTGTTAATGATATCTTATTTGGAAATAAAAAACTTGATGATATTGGCTGGCATGAAGAAGCATTAGGCAAAAATGCAATAGCAGGAGGTTTCCAAGGACAAAGACAATGGACAGACTGGCTTCCAAATGCAGACTTTACAGAAGCAATTACAGCATCTTCATTTAATTGGAACGGAGCAAAAGAACCTGTTGCATTTGCAACTGAAAATGACACTTTAAACGGTGCATCAATGTTATTTGGTAATTTAATTACAAATAAAGCTGCAATATTTTCAGATGTTAGAACATTCTGGTCGCCTGAAGCTGTTGAAAGAGTTACTGGTAAAAAACTAGAGGGAAAAGCTAAAAACGGAGTAATGCATTTGTTAAATTCAGGAGCAAGTGCACTTGACGGTTCAGGCGGTGCAAAAGATGAAAATGGCAACAGCGTAATGAAAGAATATTGGAACATGACAGAAGACGATATTAAAAACTGTCTTGAAAAAACACGCTGGGACAATGCAGATAGAGGATCATTTAGAGGTGGCGGATTCTCATCTGATTATACAACAGATGCAGAAATGCCATTAACTGCAATAAGATTAAATATAGTTGAAGGAGTTGGCCCTACACTTCAAATTGCTGAAGGCTGGTCATGTAAAATAGATACAGAAATTGATAAAACTCTTCAAGAAAGAACAAATGATACTTGGCCATCAATATTCTTTGCACCAAGAATTGGTTCAAAAGGATTTGAAAGTGTTTACGATGTAATGGCACATTGGGGTGCAAACCACTGTGCATCAGTTTATGGACATGTTGGAGCTGATTTAATTACACTTGCAAGTATGCTTAGAATTCCTGTAGTATATCATAACGTGCCTAATGAAGAAATTTTTAGACCACATTCATTTACAGGATTTGGTACAAAAGATCTTGAAGGGGCAGATTTTAGAGCATGTAAATATTATGGACCAAGGTACAAATAATGCTTAAAAAAATACCAAAAAATATATCTCCCGAATTATTAAAAATACTTATGGAAATGGGACATGGAGATGAAATTGTCATTTCAGATGGCAATTTCCCTGCCCATTCAATTTCACAAAATGTAGTTCATTGCGATGGAATGGGAGTTAGAGAAATATTAGATTCAATACTAGAACTATTTCCGCTTGATACAAAATATTCAAAAGAGCAAGTTTTCTATATGGAAGTTGTTCCAGGGGATGATTATGTTCCAGAAATTTGGGATGATTATAAAAAAATAATAGATAAACATGAAGAAAATGTAACAATTGGATATATTGAAAGATTTAAGTTCTATGAAAGAGCAAAAAAGGCATATGCAGTAATTCATACATCTGAAAGTGCATTATATGCAAATGTCATTTTAAAAAAAGGAGTTGTATAAAAGATGACAGAAACCATTTTAAGAATGGAAAATATCAATAAATCTTTTGGAGATGTTCACGTTCTTAAAAATGTACACTTCGATTTAAAAAAGGGAGAAGTTCACGCACTAATGGGAGAAAATGGTGCGGGAAAATCCACCCTTATGAAAATTCTTACGGGAGTTTATACAAAAGATAGTGGAGAAGTTTACATAGATGAAAAAAAGGTTGACTACAAAAAACCTATAGATGCTCAAAATGATGGAGTTGCAATTGTTCATCAGGAACTTAATATGATGAATGATTTAACAGTTGCAGAAAACATTTTCATCGGTCGTGAAAGCATGAATGGATTTTTGATTGATGATAATGATTTAAACAAAAAAGCATTAAAATTAATAGAGCAACTAGGGGTTAAAATAGATCCAAAAGAAACAGTAGGAGAGTTAACTGTTGGAAAACAGCAGATGGTTGAGATAATTAAATCAATATCTGCAAATGCAAGAATAATTGTATTTGATGAACCTACAGCAGCACTTACCGATACTGAGATAGAAGAATTATTTAAAATAATAAGAGATCTTAAAAAGAAAAATATAGCAATAGTTTATATTTCACATAGAATGGCAGAAATAGATCAAATTACAGACAGAATTACTGTAATGCGTGATGGAGAGTATGTAGGAACAGTTGATACAAAAAATACAACAAGAGGTCAACTTATTAAGATGATGGTTGGAAGAGAAGTTGATGAAAAACCAAAAGAAAAATCAATGGTTAGAGAAGGTGCACCAGTTGTTCTAGAAGTTAAAAATTTAAATTATAAAGATAAAATTAAAGATGTTTCATTCAAATTAAGAAAGGGTGAAATATTAGGTTTTGCAGGTCTTATGGGAGCTGGAAGAACAGAAGTTGCAAGAGCAATTTTCTGTGCAGACCCATTAGAGTCTGGTGAAATTTATGTTAATGGGAAAAAAGTTGAAATTAAAAATACAGAAGATGCAGTAAAAAATTCAATAGGATATCTTTCTGAAGACAGAAGAAGATTTGGAGTTTTAACAGATTTTTCATTATCTTCAAATGTATCTGTTGCATCAATTGATAAATTTATGAAAAATATTTTTATTGATGACAAAGAAATAGAAAAGCAATCTTTGTTCTACTGCGATCAGTTAAGAATAAAAGCATCTAGCATTGATCAACTTGTAAGAAATTTATCTGGAGGGAATCAGCAGAAAGTTGTAATTGCAAAATGGCTTTTAAGAGAATCTGACATACTTATTTTTGATGAACCAACAAGAGGAATTGATGTTGGTGCAAAAAGTGAAATATATGAACTTATGAATTCACTTATTGACCAAGGAAAATCTATAATAATGATTTCATCTGAAATGAGTGAAATTTTAAAAATGAGCGATAGAATTCTTGTCATGTGCGAAGGAAGAAAGACAGCAGAAATTCCTATTGAACAGGCAAGTCAAGAAAAAATAATGGAATATGCTACTATGAGAGAAGGAGAAAATTAATGGAGAAAAGCACTAAATCTAATGATAAGCTTAAAAAGCTTTTAAAATCGCAAAGGGCGGTTGCTTTCATAGCTTTAATTATCATCTATGGATTTTTTTACATAATGAGTCCAGCTTTCAGATCGAAAGAAACTCTTACATCCATATTTGATTCATCATATTATGCGGGATTTTTAGCAATAGGGGTTACATTTACAATTGCAACCGGTGGTTTTGACCTTTCAATGGGTACTGCAATGATTGCATCCGCATTAATTGGAGGATACATATCACAAAAATTCAACATTCCAATTGGAATAACAATTATAATAATCATACTAACGGGACTTCTTTTTGGATGCTTTAATGGATTTCTTATTACAAAAATGGGAATCAATCCATTTATAGCTACACTTGGAACACAGATGATTGCAAATGGTTTAGGATCAATTGTAACAAATGTACAAACTGTAAATTTCCCACTTAGAGATAGCCCACAAGGATGGTACAAATCAATTTTTAGAATAGGCTCTTTCCCAACAGGAATAATACTCCTTATTGCAGTTGCAATAATAATGGGAATAATTCTTCATAAAATGAGACTTGGAAGATATATACTTGCTTTAGGTTCAAACAAAGAAGCTACAAGATTATCAGGAATTAATGTAAATAAATATGAATTTTTAGCTTATGCATTAAATGGATTATTTGTAGGATTTGCTGCAGTTGCATATGCTGCAACTTATACAACTGTAATGCCTGGAGAAGGTTCAGGATTTGAACTTGATGCAATAGCAGCTGCAGTTCTTGGTGGAACATCACTTCAAGGTGGAGTTGCAAGTATTACAGGAACAGTTTTAGGTCTTTTCATAATGACAATACTTAAAGTTGGTCTTCCATTTATAGACTTACAGGCACATTATCAAACATTTATTACAGGATTTGTAATACTTCTTGCAGTATATTTGGACGTTGTAAGAAATAGAAAGAAAAATTAAAAAAATCAAAATAAAAGGAGAAAAAAATGAAAAAAACTTTTTTAATGTCATCTTTACTAGCTTTGACACTTGCACTTACATCTTGTCAAGGTTCAGAAACAACAGAAAAAACATCTGATACAAAATCAAATGTTGAGAGTAGTCAAGTAACAAAAACATCTTCTGGTAAAGAAGAATTTGTAGTTGAGGTTGTAGCTAAAGGATTCCAACACCAATTTTGGAAAACTGTAAATGATGGAGCTAATAAAGCAGCTAGCGATTTAGGAGCTAAAATAACATTCCAAGGACCAAAGAGCGAAACAGATATTCAGGAACAGGTTCAAATGTTAAATAATGCAATTAACAAAAAGCCAAATGCAATAGCACTTGCAGCGCTCGATACAAAAGCAGAAATTGATGCTTTAAATGCTGCAAAAAGTAATGGAATTCCAATTATAGGTTTTGATTCAGGAGTACCTGATGCACCAGAAGGAACAGTACTTGCAACAGCTGCGACAGATAATGTTAATGCTGCATCACTTGCTGCTGAAAAACATTTTGAAGCTTTAAAAGATAAACTTGAAAAAGCTACAGCCGATAATCCTGTAAGACTTGGAGTTGTATCTCAAGAAGTAAACTCTTCTTCAATAACAGATAGAACAAAGGGATATATTGATAAAATGAAAGAACTCTTATCTTCTTTAGATAATGTAAAAGATAAAGTTGCAGTTACAGGACATGATAAATTTAAAGAAGGAGTAAGTGAAGACGAAGCAGTTGTAATTATAGAACTTAGAGTTCCAGCTCAAGTAACTGATGCAGATGGTCAAACACAAGCTCAAACACTTTTAAATAAAGAAGATTTGATAGGAATTTATGGCTCAAATGAATTTGGTGCTAAAGCAATAATAAATGCAGACAATGCAGTTGGCGGAAAAATTGGAAAAGATGTTGTTGCTGTAGGATTTGATTCTGGAGAACTTCAAATTAATGCAGTTAAATCAAAACAATTTTTAGGTTCAGTAACTCAGGATCCATTCCAAATAGGATATAAAGCAGTAGAATTATCTGTAAAGGCTGCAAAAGGAGAAAAAGTGGAAGATGTCGACACAGGTGCAAAATGGTATGATGCATCTAATATAGATAGTGACGAAATCGCTCCATTACTTTACAAATAAATAAAGGAAATTTAGTATGTTAATGAATGAAGAAAGAAAATTACTCGTTGAATATGGAAATAGATTATTTGAATCAAATCTTACAAAAGGAACTGGTGGAAATTTATCTATTTACGATAGAAAAACGGGATACATGGCTATAACTCCTTCTGGAATTGAGTTTCATAAAACTCATACTGAAGATATAGTTATTCTAACGCTTGATGGTAAAGTAATAGAGGGTGATAAAAAGCCATCAAGTGAATGGCAAATGCATGCAAATGTATATAAAAACAGAGAAGATATTAATTCAGTAATTCATGCTCATACACTTTTTGCTTCAATATTTGCATGTCTTAGAGAAAGTATTTTACCTTCCCATTATATGCTTGAAGTTGCTGGAGGAGAAGTAAGATGTGCTGAATATGCAACATTTGGTTCAAAGGAACTTGCAGATAATGCGATAAAAAGCATGGAAGGTAGAAAAGCAGTTTTGCTTGCAAATCATGGAATTTTAGCTGGCGAAAAAGATATTGCAAATGCATTTAATGTTATAGATGAAGTTGAATATTGTGCAAATGTGTATTATAGAGCAAGATCTATAGGAAAGCCATATATTATTGATGATGAAGAACTTAAAGTTTTAGAGAAAAAATTTGAAAATTACGGTCAAATAAAATAATTAATACCTTTTGGGAGGAAAAAATGGTAAATAGAATTGTACTTAATGAAGTTTCCTATCATGGCAAGGGAGCAGTAAAAGAACTTGTTTCCATAGTTAATAAATTAAATGCAAAAAAAGCACTTGTAGTTACAGATTCTGATTTATTAAAATTTAAAGTAGCAAATAAAGTTACAGACTTACTTGATGAAAATAATCTTGAATATGAAATATTTAGTGATATTCAACCAAATCCTACAATTACAAATGTAAAAAATGGAGTAAAAGCTTTTAAAGATTCTAATGCAGATTATATAATTGCAATTGGTGGTGGAAGTTCAATGGATACTGCAAAAGCAATTGGAATTATAATTAATAACCCAGATTTTGATGATGTAAGAAGTCTTGAAGGCGAAGCAGAAACAAAAAACCCAGCAGTTACAACAATAGCAATTCCTACAACAGCAGGAACTGCAGCTGAAGTTACTATAAATTATGTAATTACAGATGAAGAAAGAAAACGTAAATTTGTATGCGTAGACACACATGATATACCAAATGTTGCACTCGTAGATCCTGATATGATGAGCTCAATGCCAAAAGGACTTACAGCATCAACAGGAATGGATGCATTAACACATGCAATTGAAGGATATATAACACTAGGAGCATGGGAACTTACTGATATGTTCCACTTAAAAGCAATAGAACTTGTAAATGATTATCTAAGAGATGCTGTTGAAAATAAAGCTGAAGGAAGAGAAAAAATGGCTCTTGCACAATATGTTGCAGGAATGGGCTTTTCAAATGTAGGCCTTGGAATTGCTCACTCAATGGCACACTCACTAGGTGCTTTATATGGACTTGCACATGGAGTATGCTGTGCAATGCTTCTTCCAATAGTAATGGAATACAATAAAGATTTTACAGCAGAAAAATATAAATATATAGCAAAAGCTATGAAAGTAGAAAATGTAGATTCAATGACAACTGAAGAATATAGAAATGCAGCAATTGAAGCTGTAAAAAAACTTTCTTCTGATGTTGGAATTCCTAAAGATTTAAAAGGAACACTTAAAGAAGAAGATATTAATTTCCTTGCAACATCAGCATTTAACGATGCATGTACTCCAGGAAATCCAAGAACTCCTACAGTTGAAGAAATAGAAGAGTTGTACAGAATTCTTTTATAATTTGTTATTAAAAAGCAAAGCTTTAATCTAAAAGCTTTGCTTTTTTTATTGCAAAGTTTTAAATTATGCATTTACTTTATATAGAGTAACTAAAATTTTAATGTTTTTAATTTATCAAATTAATTTATTAATAATATTCCTTTAATTAATTGTGTTATTAGACTATAATTAAATTATGAATATTGAAAAAGAAAAAAATTTAAAAAATTATATATCAAATTTAACAAAAGATGGTGTCCTTGTTTGCTTTTCAGGTGGTGTAGATTCTACATTAATTTTAAAAATTGCAAAAGAAGAATCAGAAAAAAATTTAGGAAAAGTAATGGCACTTACATTTAAAACGCTTTTAATTCCAGAAAGTGATTATTCTGATATTTTAAGTATTGTAAAGGACTTAAAAGTAGATCATGAATTTTTGGATATTGATGTAAGTAATAATGAAAAAGTTATGAATAATGATAAAAGAAGGTGTTATTACTGTAAATATGCATTATTTAGTAAAGCAATAGAATTTGCAAAAAACAATAATCTTAAATATGTATTAGATGGAACTAATATGGATGATTTAAAAGTTTATAGACCAGGACTTCTAGCACTTGAAGATTTGAAAGTGGTAAGTCCATTAAGAAAATGTGATTTTTCAAAAAGTGAAGTTAGAGAACTTGCAAAAAAGATGAATTTATGGGTTTCTGAAAAACCTTCAGCACCTTGTCTTGCTACAAGATTTGCATATAATACAAAAATTGACACAAAAAAACTTCCTTTAATTGAAAAAGGTGAAGAATTTTTAAGAAACGAAAAATTTTCTGTAAATAGAATAAGAGTTTATGGGGATGTTACAAGAATAGAAATAGAAAAAGATAAATTTTTCGACTTTTTTAAAAACAAAGATAAAATTGTTTCAAAACTTAAAAAAATAGGCTTTAAATATATAAATCTAGATATGGAAGGTTTTAGGTCTGGATCTATGGATGAGGAATAAAATGGATGAAAAAAATTTTTTAGAAAATATAAAAAATGGGGAAATTTCTATAAATGATGGAATTAAATATCTTAAAGATTTCAATTATAAAGAAATGAATTTTGCAAAACTTGATTTTCAAAGAAAATCAAGAAGGCATTTTGGTGAAGTAATATTTGGAGAAAATAAAAAAATTGAACATATTATTGAAATTATTAATTCATTTATAGAAAGAAAAGAAGACGTTTTAATTACAAGATTATCTAAAAAAAGAGCAAAAAAAATTTTAAAATCCATTCCTTCTTTAAATTATGATCCTCTATCTCAAACAGGGTTTATAAAATTTTCAAAAAACGAACAAATAGGAAATGTTGCAATATGTACTGGTGGAACTGCAGATATGAAAATTGCAGAAGAAGCAAGAATAACTGCTGAATTTTTCGGGTGTAAAACAAATAAATTTTATGATGTTGGGGTATCTGGAATTCATAGAGTTTTTTCTAAAATGGATGAAATAAAAAAAGCAAATGCTATAATAGCAATTGCAGGTATGGAAGGAGCACTCCCAACAGTTCTTGCAGGTCTTGTAGATAGACCTATAATAGCAGTTCCAACATCAGTAGGTTATGGAGCATCATTAAAAGGCATATCAGCACTTCTTACAATGATAAACAGTTGTGCAGAAGGAATAAGCGTAGTAAATATTGATAATGGATATGGAGCAGCATATAATGCAGCTCAGATAAATTTTTTGGTTGAGGGTAAATTATAATGGATTTATATTTTGAAATGTATTCTGGAATATCTGGAGATATGACAATAGCATCTCTTTTAGATTTAGGAGCAAGTAAAGAAAAATTAATTGAAGGATTAAAATCGATAGATTTTGGAAAGTATGAGCTTATTTTTGATAGAAAAATAAAAAATGGTATTGATTCAAATTATTTTGAAGTGATAATAAATGAAAATAAAGATCATCATGAAGACAATATACATGATAATCATCACTTTCATAGAAATCTTTTTGAAATTGAAAAAATTATAGATTCTGGAAGTTTTAATGAAAAAGTTAAAGGAAATGCAAAAAAAATATTTAAAATAATTGCAAAAGCAGAGTCTAAGGCTCATGGAATTGATATTAGTGAAGTGCATTTTCATGAGGTTGGAGCAATAGATTCCATTATAGACATAATTGGAGTGTCAATTTTAATGGATGATTTAAATCCTGATAATGTTTATTTTTCAGATTTTTATGAAGCAAAAGGATATATAAATATAGCTCATGGACCAATGCCTCTTCCAACACCTGCTACACTTAATATAATAACTGATAATGATTTTAATTTAAATTTAATTGATGATTTTGGTGAGAGAAATACTCCAACAGGAGCTGCGATTGTTGCAAATTATGCTACTGGTAAATTAGATTTCCCTTTTAAAGTTAAAAGAGTAGGGATTGGTGCTGGAAAAAATAATTTTAAGAAAACTAATAATATACTTAGAGTTATGGAAATTGAAAAAAAAAAATAAAAAATAATATTGAAGTTATTGAAACAAATATAGATGACAGTACTGGTGAAAATTTGGGATTTTTGATGGAAATTCTTCTAAAAGATGCACTTGATGTTTTTTATGTTCCTATTTTTATGAAAAAAAATCGACCTGCATATAAATTATCTGTAATTTTAAATAAAGAAAAAGAAAATTTAATTGTAGAAAATATTTTTAAATATTCTACTTCTATTGGAATACGAAAATATGATGTTGAAAGAAAAGTTTTAAAAAGAGAGCAAAAAATATTAAATACATCTTTAGGAGATGTAAATGTAAAGTTTATTACAATAAATAATGAAAAAATACCTAGAATTGAATATGAATCTTTAAAAGAAGTAGCTATAAAAAATAAAATAAGCCTTGAAAAGGCATATAATTTAATAATGAAAGAAATATAAAAAAGTCGCAAACATTGCGACTTTTTAAATTCTAAATTTATCTAAGAGAATTAAACATATCTTCATAAGTAGGTATTGAATAATTTTCCCTGCTGATAAGTTCTTCAAGTTTATCTGCAATTTCTCTTATTGAAATCAATTTTTCTTTTGCATTTTTTTCAAGATATAAAGCTTTTTTTTCAAAATCATCATAATTTTGTGAAATGCTATAGACATCTTTTAATTTTTCATCTTCAACTAAAAGTTCGTTTAAAAGTTTATTAATTAGCACAATTTTTTCATTTAACTTTTCATTATTTATTACTTTTAAATAATCTGCTATTGATTTAATTTCTTTTATTGCAGAAGGCACGATATCTTTTGTTATCATTGATAGAAGAGTTCTTATTTCTAATTCGTAATAATTTGAAATGCTTTCAACATCTACGTTGTATGTAGCTTTAATTTCATTTTCTGTAAAAATACCTTCTTCAATATATATATTGAATGAATTATTTTCTTTAGCATGAATTAAAGCTTCTAAAAGTGTTTTATATGATTTAAAGCCTCTTCTTTCAGCTTCTTTTTCCCATTCTTTTGAGTAATTATCTCCCTGAAAAAGTATATTTCCATATTTTTCATAAGTTTCTTTTACAATTTCTTTTACTTTTTCATCTGCAAATTCTAAAGGAGTATCTTCTAATTTATCGGCAAATTCTTTTAAAATTCTTGCCATTGAAGTATTTATAAGGATATTTAGATCAGATGCGGATTTTGATGAACCCAACATTCTAAATTCAAATTTATTTCCAGTAAATGCAACGGGGCTTGTTCTATTTCTGTCAGATTTGTCGGTGGTTTGTTTTCCAATTGAAATAACATCTAGTGTATTATCGTGTTCATGTTCGTCAAAATTTTCAATTGCTATTGATTTAAAAACTTCTTCAAGATCTTCTCCTAAAAAAACTGATATTATTGAAGGAGGAGCCTCGTCTCCACCAAGACGCATATCATTTGTAATAGTTGATGTTGCAATTCTTAGTAAATCTTGATTTTCAAAACATGTTCTATATAATGCTGATGTAAAAAGAAGAAAAATCGGATTGTTTTTTGGATCATCTCCTGGTTCAAAACAGTTTAAACCATAATTTGTTTGTATGGAATAATTATTGTGTTTTCCTGAGCCATTTACGCCTTTAAAAGGCTTTTCTTTTAAAATACATTCAAGATCGTGTTCTATTGCACATTCTTTTAAAATTGTCATGCAAAGTTGGTTATCGTCAACTGCTATATTTGTATTTTCATACATAATTGCAATTTCAAATTGGCACGGTGCAGCTTCATTATGTTCTGTTTTTGCATATATTCCAAGCGATGTTAATCTTTCGTTTACATCACTTAAAAAATTTTCTACTCTTTTAGGAATTTGACCAAAATAATGATCGTAAAATTCTTGTTGCTTTGGTGCTCTTGCACCTATTAGTGTTACGCCACAATTTAAAAGGTCAGATCTTTTTTCAAATAGTTTTTTATCTATAAGAAAGAATTCTTGTTCAAGACCTACGTTTGTTTTTAATCTGTATGTATATTGTTTTTTTTCAAAAATATTTGTAATTCTGGATCCTTGTAAGGAAACTTTTTGCATTGATTCTAAAAGAGGAGCTCTTTTATCCAATTTTTCACCTTTAAAAGATACAAAAATAGATGGAATGTAAAGGCAGTTGTTTATTATAAAAGAATTTGCAGATAAATCCCAATATGTATATCCTCTTGCTTCGAAAGTGCTTCTCATTCCTCCAGATGGAAAACTTGATGCATCAGGCTCTCCTTTAATTAATTGCTTTCCAGAAAATCTGTTAATAGCTTCGTGTTTTTCGTTTCTATCTAAAAAAGACTCCTGTTTTTTAGCTGTTAAACCGTTTAGAGGTTGAAACCGATGAGTGTAGAATTTGGCACCATTTTCCAAAGCCCACTCCTTCATTGCATGAGCTATGGAGTCTGCTGTTTCTTTATCTAAATTTTTATTATATCTAAGGGCATCTTTCCGTTTGTTATAAACGGCATGAGGCAATCTTTCTTTCATTTTTTGTTTGTTGAATGTAAGCTTGCCAAAATTTTCTATCAAATTATCCATAAAACCTCCTTTAACACTCCTTTAATGTTATTATTATAAAAAATTTTAATTAAACAGTCAAATATAAAAAAATAAAATTTAAAAACAAAAATGTATAATATTATCAGGAGGATTTTATGCCATCTATTTATGCACATAATAAATTTGGAAAATTAAGTATTGAAAATTTAACAGAAAATCAAAGAGAAATTATAGAAAAAAATAGAGATTTTTATGATTTAGGTTTACAGGGTTCTGATTTTTATTTTTTTGAAATTTTTAACTCAAAAAAGCCTATAACTCGTATTGGAAATATAATACATAAATCTTCATGTAGAGAAAGTCTTGAAAATTTTTTAAAAACTGATTTAGATGATGAAAATAGAGCTTATATTTATGGTTATATTGGCCATTTTGCTTTAGATAGTTCTGCTCATCCACACATAAATTTGTGGAGTAAAAATGGAATAAATCATGCAAAACTTGAAACAGAATTTGATAAAATTTTAATGAAAGAAGATAAGGTTGAAGTAAAAAAATTTAATTTAGGAAATTTAACCCCTGTGAATGAAAATATTTTAGATAAAGTATCAAAACTTTATAAACCATATACAGATGAAAAATACACAAAAAAGGCTATAAAGATGATGAAAAAATTACGTTCTTTAACTTCTGCAAATTCAGATTTAAAATTTAAAATTCTCATGAAATTAATGAAAATTTTAGGTATATATAACA
>JALEKO010000001.1 GCA_022769085.1 Peptoniphilaceae bacterium | reverse complement strand
TTATATCCCAATATCCTGTATCTTCTGAAAGTTTTACAGCTTCTTCATATACTTTTTTTAATTCATCATCTGAAAGAGTTGATGCAAAATCTTCATCAAATTTTCCAAATTCTACAAGATATTCTCTCATCTTCTTTAGAGCATTTTCATCAATTTTTATTCCGAGTGAATTTGTTTTTTCTTCGCTATCTAAATCATCTTCTTCTCCACTCTCATTTTTTGTTATTCCTTTTGCACCGCCAAAATCAGCTGCAACTTCATCTTTTTTCTTTTCTGAAGAAGGTTCTTCACTAACTGAATTTGATGATACTACAGATGGTCTAAGTTCAGCATTAGATGATTCTTTTTGAGCATTTGGAGTGCATGCTGTCAAAATAGATGCCATTAAAATAGTAAGTAATATATATTTATTTTTCATAATATTCTCCTTATATATGTTAAACTAAATTCTTTTATATAAAATATATTAGTATTCTATTCAACTTAATGAAAATTTCAAGCTTTTTCAAATGCAAAAATCAAAATTTTAAAAAATTTAATTATTTTTTTAAAATTTAAATCATTTAATTAACTATTATTAAGATTTGTAAATCATTTTATTTATTATTTTCATTATTCTTACTTTTCAAAAAGTAATCAAATTCTCTATTCTTTACAACCACTGTATCTGAAAACATATCACCCAAGTTTTGCTTTTGAGAATTAAAAGCACAAAGCATATATAAAATAAATATTTTATTTTGTATATATCGTAAAAAAATTTCACGAGTTATTACAGTGTCCCATGATAATTCATCATCTTTTATAGAAATAACCCTTATTCCAAAAAGAATTTTCCCTACGCTCTGACCATGTGTATACTTTAATGTTACTGCAAAATAAAAAAGCAGTACTAAATTATACAAAATAGTAGAAATTATATTTGAATTTCCTAATGAATTTGCAAAAGAAAATATTACATTATAAATACATTTTACAATTATTATATCTATTATATAAGCACAACACCTTATAAAAAAGCCTGCATAGACAAACTTTGGAAGATCCATTCTATTTACATTTTCCATATTATTCACCATAATAATACATTATTTGTGGAGATTTTTTACTTTTTTCAAAAAAGTTATTCAATATCGATAATTCTGAATTATTTTTAAATTCTCCTACTTTTGAAAATAGATCTGTTAAATAATTTGAAGGATTTGAATATTCAAAAACAGTTGGATCTACTAAATTTAAACTTTCTGTAAGTTCATTAACAGCATCGTCAAAATCGCCGATTTCATCAACCAAACCATTTTTAACAGCCTGAGATCCATCGTATATTCTTCCGTCAGCAAGTTTTTTAACATCTTTTTCACTCATATTTCTTCCTTCGCTAACAACTTTCACAAATCTTTCGTATGCAGAATTTACAAGTGATAAAGCTACTTCTTCATCTTCTTTTGAAATTTCTTTTCCACTTGCCAACATATCCTTTAACTTTCCAGATGTAAAATTAACTTGTTTTATTCCATATTTTTCAAAAAGACCTTTAAAATTATAAGTGCTCATTATTACACCTATTGAACCTGTCCATGTTTCATTTGATGCAAAAATTTTATCTGTAGCTGCTGAAATATAATATCCACCACTTGCAGCCATAGACTCCATAACTGTATATACTGGAATATTACGAGCTTTTTTTATTTTTTTTATTCTTTTTGAAATTTGTTCTGATGCATAAACCGTTCCTCCAGGGCTATCTACTCTAAGTATTAGAGCTTTTATCCTATCATCGTTTAATGCATTTTTTGTATATTTCATAAAGTCTTCATAGTTACTATTACTAGCTATTGTGCCTTTTACATCTACAACCAAAATTTTTTGAGATGGATTTGTTCCTGATATTACATTTTCTTTAGAATTTATGTATGAATCTAAATTATCATAAATCCAATTTTTGGCATCTTCATTTTTACTTTCTTCATTTTTTTCACCTAAAATTGATGCAAAAACAATTATCACAAAAAAAGCAAATGCTATCCGCTTTTTTATATTCCTATTTTTATTTTCTTCCATATATTCTCCTTGTTTTTATACTATACTATAAAAATTTATTTATTTTTAATATATAATTAAAATGTTCCTTTCACATAATAAAAATAAAAAACTACCATTAAAAAGCTTATCCGTTGAACTTTTAATGGTGGTTTCAAAAATATTTTTTAATTATAAATATTTCTTTTCAATTACATTTAAATCGTCATCTAATGTATATACTAATGGTTTACCTGTAGGAATTTCAAGATCCATAATATCTTCATCAGAAATTTTCTCTATATGTTTTGCAATTGCACGAAGGCTATTTCCGTGAGCTGCAATTATAACTGTTTTATTTTCTAATAAGTCTTTAGCAATGTGATCTTCATAATAAGGAAGACATCTTTCTAATGTGGTTTTTAAATTTTCTCCTCTTGGTATTAAATCTTTAGGAACTGTTTTATATTTTGGTTCACTTGCTAAAGCTTCAAATGTTTCATCATCTATTGCAGGAGGTAATACGTCATATGACCTTCTCCAAATATGAACTTGTTCTTCTCCGTATTTATCGGCTGTTTCTTTTTTATTCAATCCCTGAAGAGCTCCATAATGTCTTTCATTTAATCTCCATGTCTTGTAAACAGGAACATGAAGTTGATCTGAATATTCAAGTACATAATTTAAAGTTTTATTTGCTCTTTTTAAAACTGAAGTATATGCAACATCAAATTCAATTCCAGCTTCTTTTATTTTTTTACCAGCTTCTATTGCTTCCTGTACACCTTTTTCAGATAAATCAACATCTTTCCAACCTGTAAATAAATTTGCTAAATTCCATTCACTTTGTCCATGTCTTACGAATACTAATGTTTTTGTCATTAACGTCTCCTTAATCTTTCTCTTTTTTCTAATTCATGTTGTTGTGCTTTGATAATTTCATTTTGATCTTCATTCATACTATCAAGCCATATCAAGGCCTTCCCTGTGCCCTTAATAACACATTGTACCGGGTTTTCGGCAATTTTTACAGGGATTTGAATTTTACTTTCCATTCTTTGTTTTAAAGACCTTGTAAGAGATGCTCCACCAGTAAGTATTATTCCTCTTTCATACAAATCCGCTGCAATTTCAGGCGGAGTTTCTTCTAAAACTCTTCTTAATGCATTTATAATTTCATCTATATGATATTTTAAAGCATTTTCTATCTCTTCAATTGGAATATATTTTTGCATTGGAAGACCATCATCCATTTCTCTTCCTCTTATTTCAATGCTTTCGTTTTCATCAACACTTGATGCTCTTATTTTTATTTTTTCAGCACTTCTATATCCAATTAAAATTCCATATCTTTCTCTTACAAAAGATACAATATCATCATCAAAAATATCTCCACCAATATCTACGCTATCACTCACTACAATTTTTCCCATTGAAATTACTGCAATATCACAAGTTCCGCCACCTATGTCAATAACAAGATTTCCTGCAGCATCAGAGATATCTACTCCAGCACCTATTGCTGCTGCAAGTGGTTCATCTATTAAATAAGTTTGATGAGCCCCAGCATTCTGTGATGCTTGAATTACAGCTCTTTTTTCAACTTGCGTAGCTTTTGATGGAATGCATATTAATACATCAGGGCTAAAAAGAGACTTTTTAACAGACTTTTCTATAAAATATTTAAGCATTTCTTCTGTTGCCCTGAAATCTGAAATCACACCGTCTTTTAGAGGACGCATTGCGATAATATTTCCAGGAGTTCTACCTAAAAGTTTTTTTGCTTCTCTTCCAACAGCAAGAATTTTTTTTGAAACTTTATCAATTGCAATTACAGATGGTTCTTGCAAAATAACCCTGTTTTTATAATAAACAAGAACTGATGCAGTTCCAAGGTCTATAGCAATTTTTTTTCTAAATGTTGCCATTAAATCTCCTTAGCTTTTAACTCTTTTGCAAAATCAGTATTTTCCCACGGAAGATCTACATCATCTCTTCCAAAATGTCCATAATTCGATGTTTGTCTATAAATTGGTCTTTTCAAATCGAATTTATCAATAATTGCAGCTGGTCTGAAATCAAAATTATTTTTTACTATTTCTGTCAATTTTTCATCATCATATATTCCACTTCCCATTGAATCAACATATATACTTAATGGTTGTGCAACTCCAATGGCATATGAAACCCCTATTTCACATTCCTTACAAAGACCAGCTTCTACCATATTTTTAGCAGCATATCTTGCCATATATGACCCAGATCTATCTACCTTTGTTGGATCTTTTCCTGAAAAAGCACCTCCACCTGATTTTGAATATCCACCATATGCATCTGCAATAATTTTTCTTCCAGTAAGTCCAACATCTCCTTTAGGACCGCCTGTTACAAATTTTCCTGTAGGATTAATATATATCTTTGTATTTTCATCAAGATGTTCTTTCTTTATTACTTTATCAATTACTTCTCTTTTTATATCTTCTTTTATTTTTTCAAGAGAAACTTCTTCATTATGTTGTGCACTTATTACAATTGAATCGACTCTTTTAAATTTTTTATCCTCATATTCTGCTGTAACTTGAGTTTTTCCATCAGGCCTTAAATAATCAAGTGTTCCATCTTTTCTTACTTTAGCAAGTCTTTTTGCAAGTTTTTGTGAATAAACTACAGAAAGAGGAAGCCTTTGACTAGTTTCATCTGTTGCATATCCAAAAACCATCCCCTGGTCTCCTGCACCTATTTTGTCATATTTATCTTCTGTTGATTTAAATTCATATGCTGAATCAACGCCCATTGCTATATCTGGAGATTGCTCTAAAATAGATGTTAAAACCGCTACATTTTTATAATCGAATCCCAAATCGGGGTCTTTATAACCTATATCTTTTATAGTATCCCTTACAATTTTTTCTATAGGAGCATATATTTTTGTAGATATTTCTCCAAGAACAAAAACAAGTCCTGAACTTGAAATTGTTTCACATGCTACTCTTGCATCTTTATCTCTTTCAATTATCCAATCTAAAATAGAATCTGAAATCTGATCACAAACTTTATCAGGGTGTCCTTCCGTTACAGCTTCAGATGTTACAAATTTTTTCATTCTTTCTCCTTTAATAAAACTACGGCTCTTGCCTCTATTCCCTCTTCTCTTCCCATAAATCCAAGTTTTTCAGAAGTTGAAGCTTTGATTGAAACATTTTCTACATTGGTTTTCAAAGCTTTTGCCAAAACCTCCTGCATTTGCTTTGATTTTGGTGCAATTTTAGGCCTTTCACAAATTATAACCGTATCAAGATTACCTATAGTGTAACCTTCTTCCTCCATTATTTTAACTACTTTATTTAAAAGTTCAATAGAATAAATTCCTTTATATTTGGGGTCTGTATCTGGAAAGAGCTTTCCTATATCCCCTTTATTTAATGCACCAAGAATTGAATCCATAACTGCATGTGTAAGTACGTCGGCATCAGAATGACCTAAAAGACCATATTTACTTTCAAATTTCACTCCTGCTAAAATAAGTTCTCTTCCTTCAACAAGCCTATGAACATCATAACCTATTCCTATTCTCATAAATCCCTCTTTAATAGCTCAATTGCATATACTACATCTTCAACTGTTGTAAGCTTAATATTTGAATACTCCCCTTCAACAACTTTTACTGGCACATCAAAAACCTGAAATACTTCAAAAAGAGATGAATCATCTGTTATTGTAATATCTTCTTCAACATATTTTTCATATAGTTCTTCTAATGTTTTTCTATCAAAAACCTGAGGGGTTTGAATGTTATATACAAACTCCCTTGGAGGGGTAAAATCTACTGTTTTATCGTCTTTAACAACTTTAACTGTATCTTTTGATTTTACACCTACAATTGCTGCTTTATAATTTTTCATTTCTTTAAGAACTTTTCTTATAGTATCTGGATTTACTAACGGCCTTACTCCATCATGAGTAAGCACAATTTCAGTATCAGGATCAACTTCTTTTAATCCGTTAAATGTAGATAATTCCCTAGTTGAGCCTCCATAAACCACTTTTATTTTTTTGTCATATTTTTTTAAAATGTTTTTTATATTTTTTTCATCACTTTTTCTTATAACTAAAATAATATCGTCTATTTCGTCAATGGAATTTATTTTATCAAGGGTGATTTCAATTATCATCTTTCCCATAATTTTTATAAATGGCTTATTGACATCTGAATTCATTCTTGAACCGTTTCCTGCAGCTGTAATTACAGCCGTAACTTTTTTATTATCAAACATATCTATGGTTTTACAAAAATCATCTTTCCTGCAGATGTCTGAAGCACACTTGTAACTGTAACTTTAACCGTTTTTCCAATGTACTTTTCACCATCTTCAACAACTATCATAGTTCCATCATCAAGATAGCCTATTCCTTGACCCTTCTCTTTTCCAGCCTTTATTATCGAAACATCCATAGTTTCTCCTGCAAGCACAACGGCTTTAAGTGCATTTACAAGATCATTAATATTTAAAACTTCTATATCTTGAACATCTGCAACTTTATTTAAATTATAATCATTTGTAAATACTTTTGCATCTAAATCTTTAGCCATTTTAAGAAGTTTTATATCAACTTCTTTTATATCTTTATAATCTTTATTTGTAATTTGAACTTTTATTTTATCCGAATTTTTTATTTCATTTATAATATCAAGTCCTCTTCTTCCTCTTTGCCTTTTAAGATCATCGCTGCTGTCTGCAATATGTTGAAGCTCTTCTAAAACAAATTCCGGAACTATAAGTTTTCCTTCTATAAAACCAGCATTAATCATATCAAGTATTCTTCCATCTATAATTACAGATGTATCTAATATTTTAGGTTTTACAGTATCATGTAAATTTTTTTTGATTTTTTCTTTAATTTTATCTTTTTTTTCACTTCTTTTTTCAATATTGCCAGAAACTATTTTAGTAAAGAAATTCCTAATATCAGGTTTTGCTCTTACAGCAGTCCTCCAACCTAGAATACCTAAAAATAAATAAATGATAACAGATAAAAATACAAAAACGGTATTCCCAAGCAATGGTATGCTTAATTCAGAAAAAGGACGTGTAATAAAAAATGCCAAAATTAAACCTAAAATAACTCCCAAAGTTCCAGTTAATACATCAATTGTGGGTATCTCATCAAGTTTATTTTCAGCTCTTTTTATCAAATCGTAAATAAATTCTGTTAAAAAATTTGAAATTAAAAAAAGTATAACAAATCCTAAAATTCCTCCAAGAAAAAATGGAAATAGGGCAGTTAATGTACTATTTGTTCTAAAACCAGATAATAGAACAACTGCCCATGCAATTCCTATTCCAAGAGGTATTCCGATTAGACTTATCAGAACTCTTGTAATTTTTTTCATATATTCTCCTATCACATGCCACAAGCCTCATTTAAAAGTTTTTCTGCATCTTCACTACTTATCGAATCTGCTAGTACAAGCTCACTTATGACAATTCTTTTTGCTTGATTCAACAATTTTTTTTCAGTTGTGGAAAGCCCTTTATGCTCATCAAAGGCGCTCAAGTCCCTTACTATTTCGGCAATTTTAAAAATATCACCAGTTTTTAGAATTTCCTGATTTTCTCTGTACCTCTGGTTCCAATTCTGATTTATTTCTGATGATGGACCATTTAATATTTTTAAAACTTCATCGCCTTCTTCTTTAGGTATAACCTCTCTAATATTCATTTTATTGATATTATTTTGAGGTATTGAAATTTTCATATTACCGATAGGCATTTTTAAAATGAAATAAATTTTCTCTTCACCCAATATTTCCTTTGTTTCAACTGCATCAATAATTCCAGCACCGTGTAAAGGATAAACTATCTTGTCGCCTACTCTAAACATATTTACCTCCTGTTCTAATTTAATTTTACTGTTTTTGAGATAAATACGCAAAATTTTAATTATACTTTCATACAATAGTATGTCAATTATTTTTAATATTTATTCCTGTATTTATTTTTATTGCTTTATTAACTATCTGTATTTCAGAATTTTTTTCGCTTCCTCCATACTCTCCGTCAAGTGTCCATTTTATTTTTTTATCTGATGAAATTTTTATATTTGTTCCTTTTCTTGTAATTATAAGTTCATCATCTTTATTATCAGAGCCCAAAGAAGTTATTATTTTATTAAAATCCATTATATTTTTTGGCTTTTTAATAAGCGTAATTTCAAATTTTCCATCTGAAAGTTCAACTTCTTTTGATATAATCCCTTTAAATCCACCAACAGAAACCGTATTTGTTATCATTCCAAGAATAAATTCATCTTTTATTATTTCACCGTCAATATCTATATCTAAATTATATGTAACAAGATTTGTAAGGGTTTTTAATCCTTCTAAAATATATGCAGCATGCCCAAAAATATTTTTCATTCCCTGATCTGTTTCATAACTTATATCAGCAAATGATCCAAAAGCTGCAACATATACAAAATATTTATCATCAAGTTTTCCTATATCTATACTTTCGGTATTTCCTTCTATACTTAAAAAAACAGCTCTTTGCAAATTATCAGATGGAATTTCAAGAGTTGTTGCAAAATCATTTGTGGAGCCTGTTGGAATATAACCTATTGTAGGGTTGAGATCACTTTTTAATGCTCCACTTATTATTTCATCAAGTGTTCCATCTCCTCCAGATACTACAATAAAGTCATAGTCTTTTCCTATTTCTTGTATTTTTTCTCTTCCATCACCAACATCCTGAGTTGCATAAACTGTTGTTAAAATATTTTTTGATGAATAATATTCCAATATATCAGAAATTTTTTCTTTAATTGAACCCTTTCCACTTTTGGGATTATATAAAAACAGTATCTTTTTCATTTTTTCCTCCACAAAAGTATTAAACCTTAAAAAAGCTTATTTTTCCATTGACAAAGCATATATAATATAATATCATTATTTTATAAGTTAATATATTTCACTAGGGGAGCTTTTGGCTGAGAAGGTAAAACCTGACCCTTGTACCTGATCTATATAGTAATAGCGTAGGAAAGTGATTTTTTATTCGATCGCTTTTGCGGTCTTTTTTATTGCTTTCCATTTAAGGAGATGAAAATGGAAAAAAGTAATAACACCAAAGTTATAGTTGAAGCAGGAATATGTATTGCTCTTGCAAAAATACTAAGTTTTATCAAATTTTTTGAAATGCCTTTTGGAGGAAGTATAACATTAGTTTCAATGCTTCCACTTATAGTTTTTTCGACAAGATGGGGTTGGAAAAAAGGAATTTTAGTTTCTGCAGTTTACGGTCTTGTTGATATGATGATAGGAGGATACATTATATATCCTCAACAGGCAATTGTAGATTATATTTTAGCTTATTCAATGATGGGACTTTCTGGAATTAAATTTGGAAATGGAAATAAACTTAAAAATTATATTCCTTCAATAGTTTTAGCATACTTTTTCAGAGGAGTTTTCAGTGTAATAAGCGGATTTTTATTCTGGTATGATATGGAAGTTGCACAAGCTGCAGGGTTTAAAGTATTTTGGACTTATAATTTAGCATATAATTACAGTTATTTAATTGTCGATATGATTATTGTAATTGTAGTTTATTCACTTATATTTAATAGATTAAAGAAACTTTTAAATCGGAAATAATATATTAACTTAAAAAAGTGCGGAAATCTCCGCACTTTTTTTGAAAATAAATTTTAAATCTTTTTAACAAATATAAAAACAAAAATATCTTATCTAAATTTTCTTTCATGTTCCAATAGAAATCTTTTTTTATTAACTCCTGCCAAATATCCTCTAAGTTCTCCTTTTGAAGAAATCACTCTATGACATGGAACTACAATTATAAATTTATTTTTTGCGAGTGTATTTGCAACAAATCTAGAATGATTTACATCGTTAAAAACATTTAATGATAAACTTTTATAACTTAAAGTTTCCCCAAAAGGAATTTCTAATGTTTTTTCATATACTTTTTTTTGAAGTCTACTACATGTGAAATTTATTTCTAATTTATTTTCTGGTATAATTCCATTAAAATAATCATCAAGCCAAATTTTACATTCTCTTATTATTTTATTTTCAAAATTTTTTTCATTTTTGCACATTTCTTTTGGCAAATTCTTCTGATTTGCAAAATAGATTCCATCTATTTTTAAGTCTGCAAAAATAATTAAGTCACCAATATCAGAAGAATAAATTGACTTCATTTATTTTAAATTATCCTTCATATGCTTCTTTATCAACTAAAAAAATCGCATTTGCATGAAGTTTTATAAAGCTAAGTGGAAATTGTGGATCAATTTCATTTGAATTTAAAAATTTATCAACAACAAAATGTTTATTTTTTCCACTTGCTAGCACAAGTAAAGTATCAGCATCAAATATATCTACAAGTCCCATTGAAACAGCTTGTTTTGGAACATCATCAATCGAATTGAAAAATCTTGAATTTGCATTTATAGTTTCTTCTTTTAAATTTACAATACTAGTTCTAGCATTTAAAGCTTTGGAAGGCTCATTAAAAGCAATATGACCATTTGGACCTGCTCCCAATAACTGTAAATGTCTTCTTCCAAAATTATCAAGAAGTTTATTATATTCTTTTACCGCATCTAAAGGTTTAAGATCTGCTCTTGGAACATTCGTATTGTTTTTATCAATATTTACGTGATCAAATAAATTATCATTCATGAAAAATCTGTAACTTTGAGTATTTTCAATATCAATTCCTACATATTCGTCCAAATTCACTGTTTTTGTGTTTGAAAAATCTATTTCTCCATCTTCATATGCTTTAACAAGCTTCTTGTATGTCCCGATAGGAGTAGATCCTGTTGCAAGGCCAAGTTTTGGATTTGCATTATTTTTTATCACATCTTTAATTATTTCAGATGCATATTCACTCATTTCATCGTAGTTTTCAAGTACTTTAAATTTCATATCTCTCCTTCTTTCATTATTTTCAATTCTTTTTATCTTTAAAATATTATATCATATTTATTTTAAAACTACTTTCTATTAAGAAAATAACTAGTGAATTCGTTTTTATAATTTTAAAAATTAAAATAAATTATCAGTTTAAAAATATAATTCATAAAAAAAGATATGAGTAATTTTACCCATATCTTTTTAAGTTTTAATCTTTAAAGAGTTTTTTAACTGCAAAAATAACTATTATAAGACCAAATGCCGTTACAATAGCGGCTGTTAAATAAACAAGATTTACACCATGCATTATATTTATAACATCCTGTGGATTTGCCTTTGTTTTTAAGTCATAAACCATTCCAAAAACAAGAGCAGCTATTAAACCTGAAAGTGTATTTATAAAGTTTAAAAGCGATGTTCCAACTCCTAAATCTTTTGAATCAAGATAACTTTGTGCACTAGGAGTAATTGAAACTGCTCTAAAGCTTTCTGCAATTCCTGTAATTGATATCATTACGATATAAAATATAAGGCTTGTATTTTGAGAAGTAAATGAAAGTCCAATCATTGGAATTGCGACAAAAAGTGTAGCTATTATCATTGCTCTCCAATAATTCGATTTTCTCTTTGAAATCCATGTTCCTACAAATACTGGTAGAACAATTGTTAAAATTGTTCTTGCAAGTTGTAAAGAACCTGCGGCAGCCTTTGATTTTCCCAAAACATTTATTACTGCTGAAGGCGCATAAATATTTATAGTATTTAAATAGAAATAACATATAAATCCTATAACAAGAAGCAACACATAACTTTTATTTTCAAAAAGATGCATTGGTATAATTGGATCTTCAACTTTATTTTCAGCCTTTACAAATATAAACAAGAATAATATTCCAATAAGTAAAGGAACTATCACTTTAACATTTAATAACCCCATTTTGCCTGCAAGATTTAAAGGTAAAAGTATTAAAACAATTGTAATTACAAGGAGAATAACTCCTTTAACATCTATACTTACTTTTCCTTCTCTTTTTATATTTGGTAAATTTAAAACTATTAATAAAACTCCTAAAATAAGAGGAATAAGAGGAACTAAAATACCAAGCCTTAAATATCCAAGATCTGCTAAAAATCCTGCAATTATCCCTCCTAAAAGTCCTCCTCCTGCAAGTGCACTTGAAAGCATTCCCATTATTTTAGGAACATCTTTTGCTTCATTTACTTCTCTTGCAAGTATGTATGGAACAGATATAAAAGAACCCATTCCAACTCCTAAAAATAGAACAGAGATTAAAAAAGGTATTATTGATTGTGAAATTGAAATACCTATTCCACTAATTGTGCAAATAATTCCTGCAATAAATACCAAATTTCTTCTGCCTAAAAGATCTCCTAATTTTCCACCTATAGGAGTCATTATTGAAAGCCCTAAAAAAGTAACTATAGAAACAATAGAAAAATATTGCATTGCATTCATACTTTTAAGTATTGGAGACTGAAGAGTTGATAAAGTAAGCCCAAACATCTGAATTGTAAGTATTAAACAAATACATCCTATTTGAACCATAATTCTTTTTGATTTAGATAAAAGTATACTAGGTTGTGACATAAAAACCTCCTAATTGTTATTTTTAAGCCATTCTGTTGCACAGTGTGCAAAATAGGCTGGTGCATAAAGAGAGGACTCTTCATTAAACTGCACTTTTGGATTGTGTGCAGGATATAATCCCCTGTCATCGTTAAATCCTCCAGATACATACATAAATACGCTAGGAACTCGATTTGCAATAACCGCAAAATCTTCCGATGCACTTGCAACTACACCATTTTGCAAAATCACATCTGGATTTAAATCTTTTATGTAAGAAATCATTTCATCATTTAAATTTTTATCATTTATTAACATTGGTGTATTTGCTAAAATTTCAACTTCTGCCTTGCCGTTATATACTTTTGCCATTCTTTCTGTAACTTCATGAATTCTCCTAAAAAGTTTATCTCTAGATTCATTATTATTACACCTTAAAGTTCCTTCTAAAACCGCTTTTTCAGGAATTACATTAAGTGCACTTCCAGAATTAAATTTACCAATAGTAAGTACGCATGCGTGTGAAGGGTCAACTTCTCTTGCAATAAGTTCTTGAAGAGCACTATAAATATTTACAGCAATATTTATAGGGTCAATTGAATGTTGAGGAGCAGCACCATGAGATCCCTTTCCCTTTACTGTTATTCTAAAATTATCGCTTGAAAACATCATTGTGCCTTCATTATTGTACATAATCATATTCACTGGAAATTTACCAGGAATTATATGAAACCCCATAGCAACATCAACTTTAGGATTTTCAAGTATTCCATTTTCAACCATATTTTTTCCACCAAGAAAAAGTTCTTCAGCTGGTTGAAACATAAATTTTACAGTTCCTTTTAATTCCTTCTCATTTTCTTTTAACATTTTTGCAGCTGTCAAAAGATATGCAGTATGTAAATCGTGTCCGCACGCATGAGCTGTTTCTCCACTTTTGCACGCAAATTCAAGCCCGCTTTCTTCTGGCATTGAAAGAGCATCCATATCTGCTCTTAAAAGTATACATTTCCCACCTTTTCCTAAAGTTGCAGTAATACCTTCACCACATTCTTTAGGATTTAATCCATATTCTTCAAGTTTTGATTTTACAAATGCTTTTGTTTTTGGAAGATAAAGACCTGCTTCAGCATTTTCATGAAGATACCTTCTGTTTCCAATCGTTTTCTCATAAAGTTGTTTTGAACGTTCTAAATAATTCATAAAGCCTCCAATTCAATAATTAATTTTTGATAGATATTTTAATTATATTTAAAATAATACAAATAAAAAAAGAACAAGTCCTTTTTTATAGTATATCGTTTACATAAAAAATATCAATTGAAAATAAATCTTTTAATTATTGCTATTTTTATAACAATAAATTACATATGCCGAGATTATGAAATCGTTATTATCACATTTGTATTATAACTAATTGAAAAATGTTTTTATTTATTTAAGTTAAAATAAAAAAATATATAGTTTGTATTTTTTTAATCAATCTTAAAAATTTATATAATATTTTTATTTAAAAGTACTTTTAAATTGTAAAATAAATTTGAAATTATTTTACAATTTAAAAACCGACATCTTATTGATGTCGGTTTCAAAGATAATTAAATACTATTTATTAAAAGTTTTCAGCATAAATCTGATATTCAGATTGTGGTGCACCACATACTGGGCATTTTACAGGAGCTGTTTTTCCTTCATAAATGAATCCACAATCCATGCATTGCCATTTAACTGGTTCGTCTTTTGTAAATACTTTTTCAGCTTTTATGTTGTCAAGTAATTTTTGGAATCTATCTCTATGATGTCCTTCAACTTTTGCAATATTTAAAAATTTTGCAGCAAGCTCATCGAATCCTTCTTCTTTTGCAACTTCAGCAAATTGAGGATACATTTCTGTATTTTCTTCATTTTCTCCATCAATTGCACCCTGAAGATTTGTAATTGTATCATGTTCAACTACTGGGAATGTATGATAGTCAGGATTTAATTCAACACCATCAAGTTTATATTCATCTTTTAAGAAACTATAAACTGTTCTTGCGTGATATTGTTCATTTCTTGCTGTTTCTTCAAATATTTTTGATATTTGATAATATCCTTCTTTTTTTGCAATTTTTGCTGCAATCCAATATCTCATTGTAGCTTGGCTTTCACCTGCAAATGAAGTGATTATATTTTGAGCTGATTTTGTACCTTTAATTGTCATCCTATTTTCCTCCATAATTTATTCAAACATTTTCAGTAATAATACTTAAAAAGTTTTACAATTTAAGTATATCATTTTAGCATTTTTTGTCAAGAATAATTTCACTGATATACTTTATTTCAAAATATCTAAAATATAAAAATTTAAATAAATTAAATAATTTTAAAAAATATATTTTTAACTTTTAAAAAAAGTATTTTTTAAAATCATCTAAGTTTGCTATTGACATAACAAATTTTTTATTATAATATATTAATACAAAATAATATTAAGGAGGATTTTTATGAAGAAATTATTTAGATCTCTTTTACTTGCTTCTTCTTTAGCACTTTTGATTCCGCTTTCAAAATCAAATGCAAATGGAGAAGTTATGATAAGGAAAATGTACGGAGCTCCTCATGGTGATAAATCTGTGGGAACTGTTTATGTTTTAACTGATGGAGATACAATTTTTGATGCATATATTGATGAGTTCCAATTTACTGACAGCAATGGGGATGCTAAAGGTGTTCCTAGTTCTGACGGAGAATTTGCAAAAGGATATGCTGACGGAAAAGTTCTTATTAGTAAAAAAGAAAACAATGACTTTTATTCTAAAAATATGAAAGAACATGCTGATGCAACTCATACAATTTTAGAAAATTACACAGCTATCGAAGATTTTGTAAAAGGAAAGAAAATATCAGACCTTGAAAATGAATTAAAAGATAAGGGAGATAAAATTGTAGATGAAGTTACAAGCTCAACACTTGTAGATACAAAAGGATATCTTGAGCTTATAGCAAAAGCTGCTAAATTTGATAAATTACAAAGCGTTGGAATTAAAGTTGATGACCCTTCAAAACTTGAACTTAATGTAGGTTTAGGTGCTCCTCATGGGGATAAATCATTTGCTCAAGTTGCAGTTGCAACTGACGGCAAAAAAATAGCAGCTGCTCATTTTGATGAATTCCAATTTATGGATGCTACAAATCCACTTCCAAATTCTGATGCAGGTTTTGCTGAAGGATATGCTGATAAGGCTCTTGTAAGTAAAAGATGGAATAACGAAGATTATTCAAAAGCAATGAAAGAACATGCTGATGCAACTCAACAAATTGCAGAAGGATATCAAAACATGGAAGCTTATTTAGCAGGAAAAACAAAAGATGAAGTTGAAAAAGATCTTGAAAAATCTGACGCTGTTTCATCTGCAACATTAGTTGATCAAAATAACTATGTTGGACTTGCTATTGGACTTTTAAAATAAATTTCTTATAAAAAAAGGAGACAGTTTTCTGTCTCCTTTTTTTATTAAAAAATTTTTTAACATATGAGCTTAATAGATAAATACATTAAATTTTCCAAATTTATCAATAAATTAAGTTACTATGCTAAATCATATTCTTCTAAAATATCAATTTTTGTACAACTATTTCCAGTAACTCTATTATATATTGCAGTTATTTCTTTTAATACATCTTCACTAATAAATTTTTCAGGAAGTTTATCAAGAGGATAAACTATTATACCCTTGTTATCATCTTCAATAATTTTTAATATTGAAAATGTTACTTTTATAATTTTTGTTTTAGAAGTATTTATATATACATGTAAAACTATAGAATATTGTGGTAAGCTTTCATGAACTATATAATCTGCACTTAAAGAAAGATTAAATGAGCCTAAAGAATAAGCAATAACTTTTCCGTCATGATTTAGCACTTTTTGCACTACATGTGGATGATTTGCCACAATTAAATCTGCTCCACATTTATCTATATAATTAACTATAAATTCTGAATATTCACCCGGCTTTTCATTAAACTGCCCTCCCATATGTGGACAAACAACTACAATATCTGCATTTCTTTTTGCTTTTAAAATATCTTCTTTCATTTTAATTAAATACTTACTATTTTCATTATCATACTTTGTTATTCTATCAGTATATGGTTTAAAATATGAAATTCCCAAACCTAACTTAGCCCTATTTCTTATTCTTTGAATTCTTCTTCTTGTTTTTGGACTAATATTCCTAGCTAAAATTCCTTTTATACCTTTGCTTTCTTTAGCTAAATCAATTTGTTCTCTAAGAAGGCCTACATGATAATCATTACTTTCATCAAGTACTATTCCAGTATTCGATTCATTAGTACTATATGTATAGGCTAATATAGCTATTTTTATTCCTTCTATTTCTATAATATTGTTTAAAACAGAACTTTCCTCATAAGTTCTATAAGTTCCTGAATGAGATATATTATTTTCATCTAATAAAGATAAAGTTCTAAAAAGACCGTCAAATCCATAATCTAAGCAATGATTATTAGCTGTTGTTAAAAAATCTATTCCACAATCTTTTATTGCAAAAACTATTTCATCGGGTGTGTTCAAAAGGAAAAATTCTCTTTTAGAATCACTAGAAAAACCTGCACACACAGTTTCAAAATTAGCTATATTATAATCTGAATTACATATGAGGGAAGTTATTTTAGAAAATACTGGAGAAAAATCAAATTTTCCATTATTTTTTTTTGAATATTCTAATAAAGGCTTATCACAAGTTATATCTCCAAAAAAACTTAATTTTATTAAATTTTCACAATCTTTTTTTATAAGTCCTTGCTCATTAAATTTCTTGGTTTTTATCATATATCCTCCATAATAATTTAGATAGTGTACATATAATTGTGCAAAAATAAAATTTTACCTTTTTCTTAAGATGCCGATTATTTCCGATTTTTCACTATACATTATATATATCAAAATTATTGAATAGATTAATATTACGCTGTATCTCAATACGATATAACCATACAATAATTTTACAGCAAAAGATAAAAGTATAGTTATGATGCTTAATTTCATAAAAAATTTATTATCAAATACATGATTCATTTTTAATAACTTAGTAATATAGTAATGCAAAAGTAATAATATTGTATAACCTACTAATGTTGTATAAGAAGCTACAATATATCCTATACCCTTAAACATTTTTATAAAGATTATATTTAATATTATATTAATTAAGGCACTTATACCTGTTGCTATAGAAACACCTATTGTTTTTTTTGTATAAAATTCAACATTTACATAAAATAAATATATGAACTGAATAACACAACTACAAATTAATGGGTTAAGACAATAAACAGCTTCCTTGTACCTTTCCCCTCCAAAAAACAGTATTAATTCCGGACCAATTAGCATTACAAAGAAAGAACAAATTGTGAAAAAAATTATATATTTCTTTGATATTTTACTGATTTCATTGTAATTTTTCAGATTTAAATTTTCAAATAGCCAAGGTGTCCATGCACTATTCATAGAATTCATCATAACCGTTACTATACTATAACAATTGCTTGCCACAGAATAAATAGCTGTAATCTCAGGACCACTTATTCTTGTAAGCACTAACTTATCACTTACACTTAAAAGATTAAGCGACAAAACGTGTGGTACCAATGGTACACAAATAATTAAGGCATATTTCCAATACTTTAATTTTATTTTTTTACCATTTACTGCTATATATATAAATATTATTACACCCATTAGTATACTTGGTAAATATTGACCCAATGATCTTCCCCACAGCTTATCATCTAGTTTTAAAACTAGAATTATTGATAATAAAGTTGAAGATACTGTTACAATTGCAGTAAGCAGTACAAAAGTTTTGTATTTATAAAATGCCCTATGTTTAGTTATAAGCATACTATAGGCAGGTGAGAAAAGGCAGTAGAAAAACATCACATGTATATATTTAGCTTCTACATTCAATAATCCACTAACAAATTTCATATTTAATATACAAAATAAATATATAACAGCCGTAAATATTGATGAAAAAGACAAAATTGACCAAACATAGCTGTCTATATCTTTCTCGTGTTCGATTTTAGACCTAATTATTGAAGTTGACAGATCTAAAGATGTTATTGCCAACGCAATCCAAATAATAGTAGAATAATTACTGAATTCTCCTAATTCTTTTTTACTTAATAATCTAGTAAATATTGGAGCAGTTAAAAAAGCCATTCCTTTAAATAAAAAATTACATACTGTAAACCAAAGGCCTGCCTTAGCAATAATTGATGAATCTGTTTTATTTTTTCTTATAGTTTCTTTCAAATCTATCTACCAACCTAACTTTATTTTTTTCTTTTTCCATTCTCTTATACGAAAATGAAATTGCAAGCATAGCCCAAAATTCCCAAACAAACCAAAAAGACATAGAAAGTAAAAGTTGGCAAGCTACTGAGAAAAATATAATGTAAAGCTGCTTGCTATATTTGTTTTTGCAAAAAAATATCATTTTTATTGCATCTATGATAAGGTAAAGTATTACAAAATAACCAAATATTCCAAAGCTAACTACTAATTCTAAAAATATATTGTGAGAATATCCAACATAATGAATAGGTGAAACGAATGGTCTATCGCCAAGAATACCATATCCTAAAATGCCCCCTTGTTTTATTGCATCAATTACAAGGTCCCAAATTATATCTCTCCCATTATCTTCTGAAATTCGACCATAAGCTAAAAGCCTTAATGTTCTTGAATTTATGTTAAATCTTTCGAGGACATTTGCGAAGAATAATATAATCGAGTCCAAATAGTGAATAAGTAATAAAGATAGAACAATTAATGATGATATAAGTAATATCTTTTTTGGCAAACTATATTTTTCAAGAAGACTTAATAAAATAAGGAAAATATAAATAAGAATTACTAGTATAGCTCCCCTATTTCCATAAATCAAAATCAATAAAAAACCTATTATTGAATTTAATAAAAATATTTTCTTTTTTTGAAAAACAAAAGAATAAATAAATAAAATTGTTGGAAATGTAAGTTTGTATCCAAAAGAAAGATTATATGTCAGTTTTATTTGATTTCCATCGGCGCCAATATCCGTCCAATAACCAGCTTTTATAGCAGGTATTAGCTCTATAACAACTGTAAATATAAAATATATCAAAGATATTTTTATTAGTGTATCCAATAATTTTTTATGATTATCGAATAATTGAAAGAATAAAAAAGCAAATATTGCACTGTCAGGTCTTAGTATTCTGTCTATTCCATAATTTTTTTTGAAATAAAATTCAAATAAATCAGGATTAAATATTAAAGATACCATTAAAATTATTATTATTAAATTTAATAGTACAAAAAAACTAAAATATTTTTTCAATTTATATTTTTTTAAATTAAATAAAAAAATTAATAATGGAAAAAATGTGCTTATCCAAATTATCGTTTCCCTAACCAAACCTTTTCCAATACCAATTCTAGTCAATAAATATTTTTCAGAAGCCAATATGATAAATTGGAATATCCATAGTATTAATAAGATAGAATCAATATTATGATTTTTAAAAATATTTAAATTTATACGTCTTTTTAAGATCGAATTCATTTATATTAATTTCCTTTATTTAAATACTAACTTTGTAATTTTTCTATCTTTGATACCAAAAATTCTATATCCTCTAGCTTTGTCGCCCAACTTGTAACAAATCTTATAACTTTCCTATCTTCATCAATTGTCTTAATTAAATCAAATAAAGCATAATCTTCCAATTTTTCTATTACTTGGTTTGTAAATATAGGAAATAATTGATTAGAAAATGTTTCAACGTCAAAACAAACCCCAATATTTAATAATTTTTCCTTCAAAATCATGGCCATTTTTGTTGAATATTCTCCATTTTTTTCAAAAAGACCATCTCTCATTAAAATTTCAAATTGTAAAGCTAATATCCAGCCTTTAGCTAAAACTGCTCCATTTTGTTTGGCGATAAATCCTATATCTTCTTTAAGCTTATCATTTATAATAACTAAAGCCTCTCCTAAAGCCGCTCCATTTTTAGCCCCTCCTATATAAAAGGAGTCGCAATATTTTGCTAAATCAGAAAATCCAACATCAGAGCAAGCCAAAGAACTCCCAAGTCTTGCACCATCTAGATATAAATAAAGTCCGTACTTATCGCATACATTTCTTAAAGACTTTAACTCATCCAAACTATAATGGGTACCTATTTCTGTTGTTTGACTGATATAAACCATTTTTGGTTTTACACATAATATTCCTGCATTATCCCAGTATGATGGGCCACAAATTTTTTCAATATCTTTAGCAGTAACTTTCCCATCTACACCATCTACACTTAAACACTTATGCCCCGTAGATTCTATTGAACCTGTTTCATGTACATTTATATGTGCATCCTTTACACAGATTATCGCTTCGTGAGGCCTTAAAAAAGCTGCAGCTGCTACTAAGTTTGTTTGTGTACCAGTTATCATAAATTGAATTTCAGCGTCCTTATCTTTTATTTTATTTCTAATATACTCCTTAGCTATCAAAGTATGCTTATCATTCATATAAGGTAGATTTTTTTCTAAGGATAGCCTATACATTTCTTCTAAAATTTCAGGACAACCAGTTTCACTATAATCATTTAAAAAGTTTACTTTATTCATATATAAAACTCCTACATATACTTTTTGTAATAATCCCACCTTCCTTCTTTTGTTGTTATTTGTTCTGCATCTGGATCTGCTCCAGAGTTTCCTTCTACAAGTTCAACTTTGTTGTCTTTAGTTATTGCCACGTCCCATCCTATATACCTCATTTGAGGTACTTCTAAGGCTGCACTTTTTATTGTTTCAACAACTTTATCCCACATAGGAATTGTATATCCTACAATTTTCTTTTTTGAATCAGGATGAACTATATGCCAATCTTTATTTTTATCAAATCCCATTGTTGAGACTATACCATATTCAGGATTAATATATGCAGCTATCCCTTGGTGATGAAAATTATCTGCATATCTGCCTGGTCTACCTAACCTTAATAATCCTCCAATTATATGCACATTATTATTCCTATCAATCATTGATACCACTCTTAATGTATTAACTGTAGACTTATTAAATTCATTCATTTCATCTGATTGTATTATTGGTTGTTCACATAAAACTGATTTTGCTTTAAGATCCTCATAGGTTTTTTCAATGTTATCTATCTCATTTGTCTTAATTTTTTTTATCCCCATACCAAACATTCCAGTAGGATCTTTTATAAAAAATTCGGGATTTGAATTAGCAAATTTTTTAAAATCCTCTAAGCTTGTATTTGATAAATCAAGCCAATCTCTGTTTATGTATTTGGCAAATTTTTTATTAAATTCACTCTTGTTATCAAATATATACCTATAATTTGGGTCATTACAGGTATTCATTAACTCTATTAATCTACCAAAAACTACATACTTACGTCTTTGTCTATTCTTTTTTTCATAAAACCTATACTGTGTATAATCTAATAGCATTGTCTTATGAAACAAATATTCTTTTACAAAGTCAAAAAATAGATATATCTTATTTAAGATATTTAAATCATAATCAACTTCATTATCTATAGTTTCATTAAATCTTTTAATTTTTTGAAATATATTTTCCATTTTACACCTATCTATTTTTTATAAATTAATTATTACTATCCTTTAAAATTTTATCTATATTATTTTGACCTAATTTCTCGGGAGTCCTTCCCTCTTTTCTTAAATCTCTACCTAAAGCTGCACTTGCTATCTCTATTAAAGCTGTAGTTATAGGAGTAGGTAGGTCTAATGATTTTCCTAAAGCTTCTAACATAACTAAACCTTGTGGGACATCCTCTGAAATATATCTGGAATCGACCTTTGTAGGTCCTTTTGCTCTTGTATCCATCTCAGCATAAGATAAAAATACTTCCTTAGCATCTTCTTTTTCATCAAGAGAATTTCTATATTTGCAAGCTTCTACATAAGATAGTCTATTATAGCCTAACTTTTCTAAAACATTCATTTTTTCAGAATCTAATTTTTCTAATATTTTCCAGGTTGCAACATTATCTCTTGAATATGCCTCATAATACATAGTAAAGTCACCTTTTGATTTTTCTATCCTTGGTATGCTCATTACTGAACCCACAGTATGGACTATTAGGTTAGGATTGTGTAAGGCAGCCTCCACTACAGAATTAAGATATACAAAGCGTTCATCTAACTTATCAAGTTTTTCTATTGCATCTTTTCTTTTATTTGATGGATATATCCCTATAGGATTTCTTACATTTCTAAATCCAACCCTAAAATATCCGGGTTTCATAATACGCCCATCAATAAATGAACTTTCTGCTTCTGCTACAATTATATTTTTATTTTGGCAATGTTTTAAAACATATGCTGTTGATAGATATCCAGGATTAATTAATAAAATTTGTCCATCAACTAAAATATTTGATATTCTTTTTATTAAATCTTCATGATAATTAGTTTGAATATAAATGATTAATACTTCTGCATTTTTTATTTCATTTATATCTCTTGTTACTTTGTTGATATAAGCGGTTTTTATTTCTCCAAATTCATTTAGAGTCATTTTTCCATTATTTTTTAATAAATAATCGAAGTTATCATCATGCATAGCATGAGATGTCTTAATTAGTGTTACTTCATGACCTTTTAAAGTTAAATCTGCTGCAGTCGCACATCCTGCATTGCCGGCTCCTAAAATTGCTATTTTCATATCTCACCCCTTTTAATTTTGAGCATATTTCAAGCTTTTCTTAACAAAAACTTCATCTAATACTTTATCAGTTAAATCTCCAAATGTTGGCCCACATGTTATTTGATTTGAACCAGGGCAAGTATTGTACTCTATAAATACAGGAAGATCTCTACCATTTACAGAAAAATCCCAGCCTATTAGTTTAAAGTGAGGTAGTGTTTTATGTTTTTGTTTTACTATATCTATTATCTTTTCATAAGATGGTACTACTATATCTTTAAATAAAATATCATCATGACCAACACTTACCCATTCTGCTTTTCTATTTACCCCCCTATAATCAAGACGTCCATCATCATTTATATGGCAAGCAAAGCCACCTGCTCCAATGTTATCAACTTTTGACCCTCTTCCACCTATTCTTAAAATAGAAGATAAGATATGAACCTCACCTTCAAATAAAAATGTAACAAGCCTTATAGTATTAAGAGATGATGGATTTAATCTTTTTAACTCGTTATTTTGTTTAACTGATTCTTGAAATATGAAATTTGCCTTTAAATCATCTATTGCTTCTTCAATATTTTTTCTAGATTTATTATCATTATTGAAAAAACTAATAAGTCTACCTTCTCCACTGTCAATAGATGGCTTTACTAAAAATTCTCCGTCATATTTCATACACAAATCTATGGCTTTGTTCTTATCAATTATTTGCATTTTATCATCATAAAATACTCCTGCCATATTCTTCGCTATTGTTTTAGGTCTTAGTAAATCATCAAAAAATTTATAGTGCATACACTTATCTTCGCCAAATCTTCTAAATTGTGTATTGCTAAAATATGGAACTATTTTTCCATACCACAAATCATCTGGTATATATCTTGGATCAACTTTTTTATCTCTATCAGAAAATATTTGATACCACATTTTAGCTGGTTTTATCCCATATTTTTTCCAATAAGGTATGACTATTTCTCTATATTCCTTATCACAATTAAAGCCACCATTCATACGTTTAAGCCTTAGCTTAGCTTTTTTTCTATAAGAATGCATACGATAGAAGCTTTCAACATTCATGTTAAAACTGTCCCACTTTTTTCTAAAGTTACTTCTCATTTTCCACCTTTTTTATGCATACTTCATTATATTTCATCATATAAATACCATCTTCATAATCAATATTTTCTTTATTTTCTATGCCAATAAGATTATTATAAATTAGTTTCATATTATTTACCCCACACTCATAAGCATGAGGATATCCTCCACCAAATCTAGGATTTACTTCCGATATATAATATTTTCCATTTACATCAAAAATGTCTATATCAATTTGACATGTATAGCCAAATTCTTTAACAAATTTTTTAATTAGGCTAAACAATTTTTCATCTTTAAAGGACACAGATTTATCTGTTTCTCCAGATCTCATTTTTATTTTTTTCTTTGTAAAAATAGATACAACTTTTTTGCTAATCATATCTATATATACGTCTGCACCTATTTCTTGACCATCTAAAAATTCCTGTATTATCAAATCTTTATTATTTAAAAATAATAAATCTACAGTTTCTTTATTATTTACTTTTGATATTGATATACTTGCAGAACCTTTAACTGGTTTTACAAAAACTGGAAATTTTATTTTTTGAGAATTTAAATCTTTATAAAAGTCTTCCTTGTTTATGTATGTTTTTGCACAATTATATCCGTGCTTATCTAACCATTTAAACATTTCAAATTTATCTAATGATTTTTCACAAGCCTCATATGAAGAGCCTATTATTTTTACTCCTATATCTTTAAACTTTTTATTATTTAATGCTAATAATGATAGTTCTGGGTCAATTAAGGACAAAAGCCCAGATATATTTTCTTTTTTACATATATCTAAAATTACATCAATGTAATTAGGATCACTTATTTTAGGAACAATATAATATTTATCAGCTTCATAAATAGCAGGAGCAAGTTTACTCATATCTGTAGCAATAACTTTACCTCTACCTGCTAATTCTTTTTTGAAATATTGTATTATTTTATTTCTAGTTCCTGCGCTTAATATTAATATATTCATAATTTACCTAAACTTTCAATTTATCTAAATCATCAAAGAATAGTGGCGTTCCCCCTGTATGGATAAATAAAATATTTTTATCTTTAATTTTTTTACTTATAAGATATTTTTTCATTCCAAGATAAGCCTTGGCTGTATAAGTACTATCCATAGGAATCCCATAATTTATCATATTTTCTTTGATTGTATTTATTATTTCCTCATCATATCCGCTGTAGCCTGATAATACATAGTCATCTACAAATATAGTATTTTCATCTACTATTTTTTCTTCTATTGTTGGCAAGTACTGCCTTATACTATCTTTTATAATATCTCTTCCTCTTGGATTTTTTCTAGCAATACTAATTCCAATAATTTTTATTTTATCATTATTTAAAATTTTGCCACAAACAAGACCTGCCTGACTTGTGCCTGTTCCAGATGCTAAAAAAATATAATCAAATTTAATATTATTTCTAGTTTCATATTTTTTTATTTCTTCATAGCATTCTAAATAGGCTTGTGTTCCTATATTCCCGTGTCCCCCTCCAGGGATAAAATAAGGTTTGTAGCCCATATTTCTTAATTCTTCTAATTTTTTATCTATTGTTTCGCTTACTTTTTCAACTGGGACTGTTATTATATTTGCACCAAAAAGTTTCATAAATATACTATTTTTAGTTTTATCAGAACTTTCTTTTGGACTTATTATTAAACAAGGAATATTTCTTTTTGCAGCTAAATTAGCTACTATTCTACAATGATTAGAATGACTGCTACCATATGTTACTACATAATCACTTTTTAAAAAATCTATATATTGGAAAAATTTAATAGCTTTTCTTGCCTTATTTCCTCCAAAAGAATAAGCTATTAAATCATCTCTTTTTATAAAAATATTATTCTTATTAAAAGTATTAAGATTATTAATTGGCGTATTTTGATTTTTTAAATAAAAATCTGCTTTACTTATATTTAATACAAATCTTTTAACTTCTCTATCCTTATAATTTATTATATTTTCTATACCTTCTAATAAATTAAAACCAATCTTTTTAAATGATTTTAAAGCTGGTATATTAGAAACTTCTGTATAAAGATAAATATTTTCAAGTCCAATTTTATTAAAAGCAAAGTTTAATAATAAGTTTGAAGCTTTTTTGGCTATGCCCCTTTTCTTATAAGCAACTTCTCCCATACAAATATAATATTCACCATTTTTTCTTTGATAATCTATTGATAAGATCCCTATAAGACCAACCGGCTTTTCATCAACTTCTATTACAAAATCAAATCTATTTTTATTATCTTTATTTTCTTTAAACCATTTGACAGTTTTATCATATTCCAGGGGTAAATCATAATGAAGATAAGTGTTATTTTCTGGATTATTTATCCATTCTATCTTTTTTTCAATATCATCAAATCCAAATTTTCTAATAGTTAATTCCATTTTTACTCCTAGCATCATATAACTTACCAGAAGGTATCTCAGAGCCAACTAAAATATCCGATCTTTTTATTGTTTTATACATAGTTAAAAAAACCAATTTTACATCTTCAATAAAAGTTATATTATTTACATATTTCACATCCATAGCTAACCTGTCATCCCATTTGCTAGCATTTCTACCATTAACTTGTGCAAGTCCTGATAAACCTGGTCTTACCCTGTGTCTTTCATGTTCTTCTTTAGTATAATAAGGTAGATATTCAACTAACAAAGGTCTAGGCCCTATTATAGACATATCCCCTTTTAAAATATTAAAAAGTTCTGGCAGCTCATCTAATGAAGTGGACCTTAATTTCCTACCAAATGAAGTTAATCTTTGATCATCTGGAAGGAGATTCCCATTTTCATCTCTTTTATCTGTCATAGATCTAAACTTATATAATTTAAATATTTTTTCATCCTTTCCAGGTCTTTTTTGTGTAAATATAACAGGAGAACCAAGTTTAATATTTATTAGTATAACTAGTATAAGCAATAAAGGAGATAATACTATAATTGCAATCAAAGATAAAATAATATCTAAAAGTCTTTTTATATACTTTTCATAAATTCCCTTTTTTCTCTTTTCCATTACTATCCTTTTAGCTAATTTTAATTAAAACAAGCCTTAATAATTTTTATAATTTCATCTTGTTCTTCTTTTGTGATTTTATTATCGCTTGGAAGACATAAACCTCTATTAAAAATATCCATACCAACATCTAAAGGCTTTCCATCTTTTCCTACAGAACCTCCTTTAATGTAAGCATTAGTTTTTGCCCTTCCATTACCCTCTCTTGTTATAAAGCTACTATTTCTAAAAATTGCTTGCATATGCATTGGTTTCCAAATAGGCCTTGCCTCTGCATTATATTTTGCAAGTGTTTCTAATATTTCTGTTGGAGAAGACTTTCCCTTTTCTCTAGTATAAAGTGCTTCTGTTTCACTTCTTACTTGTTTAGCCATAGCTTTATTATCTATAATCATGCAAGATAGCCAATAATTTGGTTTTGAATTTTCTTTATCAAATGGATTCATCTTTATTGGAAGATTTTTTAATCCTTCTTTATACCTGTAATAGATTTCTTTTTTTTGTGCAATATGTTCTTTAAGATATGGAATTTGTCCTCTTACTACGCCTGCTATTACATTGCTCATCCTATAATTATAGCCTATTTCCTCATGTTGATACCAAGGAGCATTTTCTCTAGATTGAGTTGACCATTTTCTTACCTTTTCTGCTGCTTCTTTATTTTCTGTTAAAAGCATTCCTCCTGAAGAACCTGTTATGATTTTGTTTCCATTAAATGATATTGCATTATAGTCCCCAAAAGAACCAGTTTCTTTTCCTTTGTATGTCGCACCAAATGATTCTGCTGCATCTTCAACTATTATAGCACCGTGTTTATCAGCTATTTGTCTTATTTGATCAATTTTACTAGGAGTTCCATAAAGATGAGCAACTACAATCACTTTTACTTCTGGGAAAATTTCAAATGCTTTTTCTAAAGCTACAGGGTCCATATTCCATGTATCATATTCGCTATCTATAAATACAGGTTCTCCCCCTTCATAAACTATTGGATTTACTGTTGCTGCAAAAGTCAAATCTTGGCAAAAAACCTTATCGCCCCTTTTTATACCTGCAAGTTTCATGGCTAGGTGAAGTGCTGATGTTCCTGATGCTAAAGCCACTGAATAATATACTCCTATTTTTTCTGCTATTTTTTCTTCAATTACATCAATATTTTCTCCAATAGTTGACATCCAATTTGTATCATAGGCTTTTTTAATATAGTAAAGTTCTTCTCCATGCATTGTAGGACTTGAAAGCCATATTTTATTTTCAAACTTTTTAAACTTATCATTTTCACCAATAAACACTAGCTTATCCTCCTTAGATTATTTTCTATTATAGGTTTTTATCATTCTTTTTACTAAATCATATATCTTATCAGTATTTTCTACACTTAGATCTGATGCTTCTTTTAATAAGGCTAAAAATTCTTCTAGATCAAATTCTATTGGTTTACCTATATGAATAATGTCATTTTCTGTTTTCTTTAATCCCTCCTCATCCATTAGTTTTTCTTCATACATCTTTTCTCCAGGTCTTAGTCCTATGTATTTGATTTTTATATCTACATCTGGCTCATAACCCGAAAGTTTTATTAAATTTCTTGCTAATGTATCTATTTTTACTGGTTCTCCCATATCTAAAATAAAAATTTCTCCACCTTTAGCATATCTTCCTGCTTGTAACACAAGGCTTACCGCTTCTGGTATGGTCATAAAAAATCTTACTATTTCAGGATCTGTTACTGTTACAGGGCCTCCTTCTGCTATTTGTTTTTTAAATAAAGGGATAACAGAACCGCTACTTCCCAAAACATTTCCAAATCTAACGGCTACAAATTGTGTTTTGTAAGTTTCTTTATCATCTTCCAAAACTTTTAAATAAGCATTATCTTTATTTACATCTAAGTATGGTAATAGGTCAAACTTGTCTTCTTTTATAACTTGATCGAATGATTGCATAATCATCTCACAAATTCTTTTACTTGCACCCATAATATTTGTAGGATTTACTGCCTTATCAGTTGATATAAGAACAAATTTTTTTGTATGATATTTTAAGGCTGCAAATGCCGTATTATATGTTCCAACCACGTTATTTTTTATGGTTTCATTTGGACTATTCTCCATTAAAGGCACGTGTTTATGAGCTGCAGCATGATATACTAATTCAGGTCTATATTTTTCAAATATCATGTCAACTCTTCTATAATCCCTAACTGAACCTATTAAGACTATTAAATCTAATTTTGGATATTTTCTTCTAAGTTCTTGTTCTATATCATAGGCATTATTTTCATATATATCAAAAATTATTATTCTTTTTGGAGCATGCAAAGCAAGTTGTCTGCAAAGTTCTGATCCTATAGTTCCACCACCGCCAGTAACTAAGATAGTTTTTCCATTTGTATCGGCCAAATTCTCATCCATGTTTACTTTTATCGAATCTCTTCCAAGAAGATCTTCAATATTAACATTTTTCATGTTATTAAGTGAAACTTCCCCGTTAGCAAGTTGGTATATTCCAGGCAAACTTAAAAGTTCACATTTTGTTTCCTTACAAATATTTAAAATATCTTTTTTATCTTTACGACTAGCACTTGGAATTGAAACCATAATTTTATCGACATTATATTTTTCTGCCGCCTGTAAAATTTTATCTCTTCCACCTACTATAGGAATATTTAAAAAATAGTATCCCCATTTTTCTTTGTTATCATCTATTATGCAAACAGGTTTTGATGATAATTTATCAGAATATATAAGTTCTCTTATTATTACTTGCCCTGCTTGTCCTGCTCCTATAATCATAACATTACTTTCTGAACCTTTTTTTATTCCTTTTGTATTATTAAGTAAGGATACAAATCTGTATGAGAATCTTATTCCAGTTATTGCAACAAGTTGTAATAGTGCTCCTATTATATAGTATGATCTAGGCATTTTATTAAATAAAATTGTTATAGCTATGATATGAAAAACAGATGTGATTAATGTAGCTAATAAAATTCTGTTTAATTCTCCAAAACTGGCATATTTCCATAAGCTTTTGTAAAGTCTAAAAATATGAAAAATAATAACTAAGAATATTGTATAAATTGGAATAAACTTAACAAAAGACATTAAATATTCTTCTGGTATCAACGAAAATTTTAAATCAAATCTCAAAAAAAGGGCCAAAAAATATGATAAATTGGATGCTACTATATCATAGATTAATAAATATAATGATTCTAATTTAAATTTTTTATTTAACATTTTTTCCATAATTCACCCTCTTAAATCTATATTTTTTCATTATTTCTTTTATCTTGCCTATAACTTATAGCTTAGAGTTTAAGTAATTATAAGCTATTACAAATGCAAATCTTTTATTTGATAGTTTAACTAATGTTTTCATTATTTTTACCTTCACATACACAAAAATATTATTATTCATTACCACTAATTGTATTTTTTATTTTTTTAGAAACATCATTTATGCTTTTTTCATCTAAAACATGCATATATAAATTTGCATCTGGCATGGCAAATGACTTTAATCCCATTTGACCTACTCCTGTAACTTCTGTTGTTTGAATATCCCAAGTTTTACCAGAATCAATTTGACCATTTATTAATTCTATAATTTTATCTTTTTGCATATTTGTATCTGTGGAATTTATGACTATATCTAAAAAACTATTATAATTTAATAGCATAGATGGAGATAAAGACTTTTCTATTATAGCTTTTAAAACTTTTTCTTGATTTAATCCCCTATCTAAATCTCCCCTTTTAAGGCTATATCTTTCTCTAGCAAAGGCTAGAGCTTTTTGTCCGTCAAGGTGAATAGTTCCTTCTGGGAAATCATAAATTTCTGTTGAAAATGCTTGATTGTTATATACATCTACTCCATCTAATACATCTATAACTTGCATAAATGTTGAAAAATTTACCCTTGCATAATAGTTTATATCTATATCAAACAGATTTTCTAATGTTTTTACTGATGATTCTATTCCATAGATACCTGCATGTGTTAACTTATCTTCTTGATTTTGTCCTCCTCCTGCAATTTTTACATAAGAATCTCTTGGAATTGTTGTAATAAGCATTTTTCCTGTTTTGGGATTTATTGTTAATATTAAATTTACATCAGATCTTGAAACTTTACTTAGTTGTCCATATGTGTCTATACCACTTATAAATACATTAAATGATATATCTTTGTCCACTTTTTTTCTTATATCTTTTGCATCTATTTCTTCTGTTAATATGTCTATTACTCTAGTTTTTTCATCAAATCCTTCTATTTGATCATTTATTATTGACCTATATGCCTCATTTAGCAAAATTACATTCGCTTTTTTTGCCATAAGTTCTTTTGCGGCATTTATATAAGTTTTTGAATTTTCAATATTTAATTTTATATTTTTTTCCTTAGACAATAAATTTTCGTAACTTTTTATATTTTCTTTATCTTGATTTATAGCTACTTTTATATTTTCATTTTTTACATCATCAATATTTTTATATGAAGAATCTTTTAAAACTATAAGTGAGAAATTTTTTTCTTCTTTTTTCTGATTCTCATTGATACTTTCTATTACATTTACTCCTTGTAAAATATAATAACTTGCAAATGAATTAATTAATATCAAAAATGAAGATATAACAATTATCAAAATTATCGCTACTTTATTTTCTTTTTTTAGGAGCATAAATAAAATGATTTCAAATAATATTAAAATTACTAGTAATAAAAGCCTATATTTTTGTGGAAAAATTCCATTTACAAATATAGTAACAAACAATACAAGACTTGCTATTAGACTTAGAACAAAAAATATTTTTGCTATTTTTTTACTCATTTTTTCCTCTATTTACATCTATAAATTTTTAACTTCTGTAAAAAGTTTTAAATTTATACTTTTTAGTTTAAAATTTCCATACTCATATAATAAATTTCATTATTATATTCTATCTTCATCCATTTTTTGTCTGAACCGATGTTTTTTTCTAATATTTTTATTTCTGTTCCTACATCTAATTGCCTAACTACATTGTCAGCAATTTCAGGAGTAGATCTCATGTTTACAACATCTTTTAAGATAAACTTTTCTTCTTTTTGCTCATCATTATTTTTTTCATTTTCGTTATTATCTTCATCATCTTCTTTTTTTTCTTCGATTTTTTTACTTTCTTGTTTGTCTTTATCTTTAACACTAATGTTATTGGTATTTTTTTTGTCATCATCCAAACTCATATTGTCAAAAACACTTTTTATTGACAAATTCTTGCTTTCATAATGTTCTTGCTCTTTGCAAGATGATAACAAAAATGAAAAAGCAAACATTAAAGCTATGGTATATTTTTTACCTCTCAAAGCTTACCCCCAAAATTTAAACCATCTTTTTTTCTTTTTCTTATATACTTCATCTGATAGTTTTATTACCTTATCATAATCGCTTGATATAAATTGATCTTTTATCACTTTTTTAGGATTTGTGGCGGTTAATTGTACAAATTTTTCATCACCTACTAAATCTTTTAATATATCTAACTCATCTTTTACATTTGGATTTCTCCACTTACTTTGATGTGAATCTGTAGCTACAAAATGAATCATATTTCTTTCTAATAGTTCTTTTGATATAGAACTTAATGAATTTGAAGTTAAAGATGAAAGATTTAATTGAAGAAGACAACCGCTTTTAATAAAATTACTAAAGTATTCTATATCACTTTTTATATAACTATATCTTTCTGGATGGGCAATAATTGGAATCCGTCCTTCAAGTTGCATTTTGTAAAAAATTTCTTTTGCATATAGTGGTTTAGTTGAAAATGGAAGTTCACAAAGAATATATCTGGAATTATTTAATCTCAAAACTTTATTATTTTTAATAAGATTTATCGTGTTTTCATCTATTTGAATTTCATTTCCCGTAAATAATTCAAATTCGATATTTTCTTTATTTAGCTTTTCTTTTATAAGACCAATTTTCTCAATTGTTTTTTCTGAAGTAACTAGAAACCTTCCTTCATCGTAGTGAGGTGTTAAGATAGAACCATCATAGCCCATACTTTTATAAATCTTTATCATTTCTATTGATTCTTCGATACTTCTTGATCCATCATCTTCACCATAAATCAAGTGACAATGAATATCATACATTTTTTATCTCCTACTTATAATAGCCACCGTATTTTGAGTTTTCATTTTTTGCAAATGTCATAACAACGCCTATGAATCTACCGCCAACTTTATAAATACTTTCTATAGCAGCGCCTATTTGTTCTTTTTTTGTATAGTTTTCTCTTGCAACAAAGATTACTCCATCGCTAATTGTAGATAATATAGCTGCATCAGTAATAATTCCTGTAGGAGGAGTATCCATTATTATATAGTCATATTTTTCTTCTAATTCTTTTATAGTATTTTTCATAGCGTTAGATGATAAGATTTCTGCAGGATTTGGTGGTATAGGGCCACTAAGTAATATGTCTAAATTTTTTTCATCGTAATCTTTCATAATAGCACTTGCTAAATCTCTCTTTTTTAGCAGAACATTTGTAAGTCCCACATTATTTTCTATTTTTAGTTCTTTATTTACTGATGGATTTCTAAGATCACAGTCAATTAGTAAAACTTTGAAATTATTTTTTGCAAAAGATTTAGCTAAGTTTATCGATACAGTGGTTTTTCCCTCATTTGGAACAGATGATGTTATAAGTATTTTTTTTATTTTTTTGTCAACATCCGAAAATTGTATATTTGTTCTTAATGTTCTAATAGCTTCTTCATAAGCTGATGAATTGTAATAATAGCCTTTCTTTTTTGCCATATTTTCTCCTATATTTTTTTGTCTGGTATAATTCCTATTACAGGCAGTCCAAACTCATTTGTAATATCTTCACTGGATTTTATTCTTGTGTCCGTCAAAAACCTTATTATTGAAGTAAACATGCTTACCATTATTCCAAATAAAAAACCAATAACTGCATTTCTTATTATATTTGGTGAATAAGGTTTTTCTGGAACTATTGCCTTATCAAGGATTTGCACATTATCTACATTCATAATTTTTACTATTGAATCTTTAAAAACCTTAGAAGTTTCATTAGCTATATCACTAGCCCTTTCGGGAATGGTATCTTTAACACTAACTTCAAAAATTTCTGTATCATTTTTAGAATTTACAGAAATCATAGAAATAAAATCTTCATAGCTTAAGTCTAATCCTAAATTTTTTATAACTATTTCGGCAATACCTCTCGTTTTAATAATTTCTGTATATGTGCCAACCAACTTTTGATTTAATTGAACATCATTTAATTGTATGCCATCATTATTAGACCTATCTTCTTCTTTATTAACTATAAGCGATACATAGGATTGATACTTTGGGCTTATTAAAAATTTAGAAATAGCAAACATAGCTATTGCAAATAAAATGCCGATAAAAATAATTTTGATTAAATTTTTCTTTATAATCTCCCACAATTCTATCAAATCAATTTCTTTTTCTAACATAATTTCTCCTTAAAATTATTTAATAAAATACAAAAAACAATATATATTTTGCATAAACTATTCATAATTATAATATGATATGTAAATGCTTTTTAGTACAATTTAAAATTCGAACAAGCAAATTAGTAGATGAAATCAGTTCTAATTTTCTATATTCTTTTGAACTCAAGTATCATAAATAACAATGTATTCTTTTGCTATTATACCTATATATATATATATATTCACCTTATATCTTTAAATATTCTAATGTTTAAAAGATTTTTATAGTAGATAATTTTTATTTTCATAACTTTATTTATCACTTCGATTTTTTAATTGTTACATAAACTTTTTTACTTAATTATTTACAGTCAAATTTTTTTCTTTCATTTTTATTATTTATTTTTATTTACTTTGAAATTATAAATGAAAACTACTTATGAGTTAATTTTTTGAAATTTTATACATTTATAAATCCAACATATAAAAGTACAAGTGAAAGTGAAATAAATAATATTATGTTTACTATTTTTATTAAACTTTTTATTTTTACTGTTCTAACCGAAAAAATTCCTGAAAGTAAAAATCCACCTAAAAGACCACCTAAATGTCCAAAAATCCCTATTGATGAATTTGTTATGGAATAAAATATATTTATAATTATTACAATTAAAAAGCTTTTTCCAAATCTTTTTAAATATGGTTCATTTCTATAAAAAATTGTAAAGCCCAATGCTAAACCAAAAAGTCCATAAAGAGATGTTGATGCTCCTGCTGAAATTGAAAGAGAATCTGCTAATGCAAAGCTTAATATATTTCCCATTATTCCAGATAAAATATATATTATTAAAAATTTAAAACTTCCATAAAGACTTTCAAATGCAGGTCCTAATATATAAAGAGAATAAGAATTCATAAGTAAATGAATTAAACCTATGTGTACAAAAATAGGCGTTATAAATCTAAAATATTGTCCATAAAAAATTAATGGTTTAAACATTGCACCAAATTTTAAAAGAGTTTTTGTGTCGGTACTTGAACCTGTTATTTCCATTAAAGCAAAAACTATTAGATTTATAATTATTAAAGCGTAAGTTATTTTTTTATTTTTCATAATATTTCTTCTTTCATTTTTTTAATACTATACATTTTTTTACAATATATAAAAAAGCCCAACTTGCTTATTGCAAATTGGACTTTTATGGATTTTAAAAATTATTTTTTATTTCCAAGCTGAATCATAAGTTGATTGAAAATCTTTCAAAGTTTTTTCAACATCATTCTTAGGGTTTGAAAGAAGTTGTTCAAGCATTGAGCCTACGTCATTATATGCCTGTTGAGAGCCTTTCTTTACAGGAGCAGAAAATAAACTCTTTGTTGCATCTTTTAAAACGCCAGCTATTTTAGAATCGCTTTTTGTATATTTTTCATCTTCTATTGCAGATGTTTTTACAGGAATATAACCTGTTTTAATTCCCCATTCAATTTGGTTATCTTTTGAAATAAGGAAATTCATATATGCTAAAGCAGCTTTTTGTTGATCTTCTGTTGCATTTGAAAACATATATAAATCAGTACCTTGTTGAATTGATGATTCTGAAGGATATGGTGCAACTTCATAATCAAATTTGCCTTCGGCACCTTCTTTTACATAAGTTTCTCCTGCATTTGAACCGATGTACATTGCAAGTTGTTCATTTGACATTGGTCCTGAAAGATATTTGTCAGTTCCTGCAATTCTGAAGTATCCTTCTTTTATTCCGTCAATGTAATAATTTACAGCTTCTAAAACTTCAGGACTTGAAAAATCTACTTTTTCGTCAAATGCTATTCCCTTACTATTTAAATAAGCTTCAAAGAAGTTTGTAAGTGAGTCAAATCCACATGCAACCATTCCTGTTTTTTCAGTTATTTTTTTTGAAACTTCTTTTAATTCTTCAAAAGTTTTTGGCACTTCAACTCCTGCTTTATCAAATACATCTTTGTTATACCAAATTACTTCTGTAGATTTATTGAAAGGAATTCCATAAACTTTTGAATCAATTGTTACTCCGTTTCTAAGGCCTTCTACAACTAAATCCCAGTCTGTTATGTCGGTTTTAACTTTGTCTGTTAAATCAACAACCATATCGTGGCTTATCATATCATAAAGCCAATTTGGATATGCCTGAGTAATTGTTGGAAGATCTTTAGGACTTTGCGATGTTGCAACAAGTTTTTGTGATAAACTACCATAGTCTGTCTGGTTTTGAAGTGTGATTTTTACATTTGGGTATTTTTTCATGAAATCTTTTGTTAATTTTTCAAGTTCTTTTCCCTGTTCAGCATTCATTGCATGCCAAAAAACAACTTCAGTTCCGTCAGCTACATCAAGTGTTTCATTTTCCTTTGTATTTTCTTTTGCCTCTTCACTACTTGCATTAACAGGTGAAACTGCAAAAAGAAAAGCAAAAGCAGTTGCCATTAATGTAGAAAAAATTTTTGTCTTTTTCATAATACCTCCAAGTATTTATTTACAGTTTCATTATACCAAAGTTATGTTTAAGTGAAATAATTAATTTACCAAATTTCTAATTTGTCTTACAAGTTTAGATAAAGATTTTAAATAAAAATCTTTATCTTTTTTTGAATCAATTTCAAAAAAGCTTATTGGAAAAACCGAATCTATTTCTAAAGGCTTTTTAAAATCTTCTTTTATTTTTTCACCAATAAATACAACTTTTGCATCTGGTTTAAATTTTTTTGCTCTTTTTGCTATTTCAAGGCTTGGAGAGTCTTTAAAATCATCAAGCTTTTCACCAATAATTACAAGATCTATGTCTTTAATTAGAGTTTTAAAATCGACAATTTCAAGAATTAAGTCAATGCTCCTTTGAATTGATGCATTTAAAAATGTTAAAAATGCATAACCCACTCCACCTCCTGCACCTGCTTGAGGAAAATTTTTTGTGCTATACATTAATTTTCTTTCAACCATATCGGTAAATTTTATTGCACTTTCTTCTAAAAATTCAATTTCTTTTTTACTTGCACCTTTTATTTTTGCTCTTTTTGCAGCTCCATTTTCGCCTAAAAGAGGATTATCTATATTACATGCAACTCTTATTGTCGAATCGAAAATTCTTTTGTCTAGTCCATTTAAATCTATATCTTCAATAAAACCCAAATTCTTTGCAAGAGGTCTTAAACTATTTCCATTTTTATCGAGAAATCTTGCACCTAAAGAATATAACATTCCTATTCCTAAATCATTTGTGGCAGAATCTCCTACTCCAATTATAAAATCTCTTGCACCTTTATTGAGTGAATCACTTATCATTTCTCCAAGACCCATTGAAGTTGAATTAAGTATGTCTCTTTCATCAGGATCTACAAGATTAAGTCCGCAGGCTTCAGCCATTTCCATCACACAAAATTCACCTTTTACAGCATATCTTGCTGTGACAACATCACCCTTTGGTCCTCTTACATTTGCATATTCATATCGTGCATCAAGTGCTTGCTTTAGAACTTCAACTGAACCTTCACCTCCATCAATTACTGGTAGCATCTGTACGGTATCTTCTTGAAGTTCTTTTTTTATGTAACTTCCCACCTCTCTTGAATTTATAAAATTAAAGAAAGATTCAAAAGCAACAAGTATTTTCATATTTCACCCCCTTTTCTTTATACCCATGGAAGATGAAAACATTTTGATGCTTTTTTAAAAAATTTTAACATAAATTAAATTTTAAAAGTTTTTTAACTGTGATAAAATGATATCGTAAAACAAATTAAAAATTTATTTTTAACATGAAAGGAAAAACAAGTGATTACTGTAAAAAATTTAAAAAAAGTTTACGACAACAAGTATGAAGCTTTAAAAAATGTAAATCTTGAAATTGAAGATGGAGAATTAGTTTGTCTTCTTGGACCTTCAGGTTGTGGTAAATCTACAATGCTAAATATTATAGCAGGGCTTTTAGACCCAACTGATGGTGAAATATTTTTTGATGAAAAAAATATTATAAATCTTCATCCTAAAGACAGAAATATAGGAATGGTTTTTCAAAATTATTCTCTTTATCCACATATGAATGTAATTGACAATGTAATTTTTCCATTAAGAGTTGGAAAAAACAAAATGAAAAGAGAAGATGCTATAAAAAAAGTACAAATTTTTATGGAAATGACAGATATTAAAGATATTGAAGACAAATTCCCTTCATCTCTTTCAGGTGGTCAACAACAAAGGGTTGCTATTGCAAGGGCACTAGTTCAAAATCCAAAAATTCTTCTTCTTGATGAACCTCTTTCAAATCTTGATGCAAGATTAAGACTTAGAATTAGAGAACAAATAAGAATTTTAATAAAAAAAATAGGCGTAACTTCAATTTTTGTAACTCACGATCAAGAAGAAGCAATGAGTATTGCAGATAGAATTGCAATAATGGATAATGGCATTGTTCAACAATACGATAAACCTCAAAATCTATATAAAAATCCTTCAAATCTTTTTGTCGCAAAATTTTTAGGCACTCCCGAAATAAATATTTACAGTGTTAAAAGGGTTGCAGATAAACTTCTTTCAAGAGATATTTCATTTGATTTATCGGTTTTAAAAAAACATGAAGTATTAAAAATGTCTTTGGAAAAAAATTTCATTATAGGAATAAGACCTGAATTTTTTGAAATTTCAGATGATGGTGAAATATCTGCAATAGTAAGTTCTGTTGAAATGTTAGGTCGTTTTTCAGTTGTTCATTTTGAATTGAATGATATTTCTTCAAGGCTAATTGCTCCAAATAATATTGATATAAAATCAGGAGATAAAATAAATTTAAAAATAGCATATGAAAATATATATATTTTTTCTGAAGATGGAAGGAGACTTTACTAATGAAATATAAAGCTGAAAAAGATAATAAAGCATGGCTTTTGCTTTTACCAGCACTTTTATGTATTGGAGTTTTTAATATTTATCCTTTAATTAGGTCATTTGTAATGTCATTTAAATCAAGCGATCTTTTTGAATCAAAATTTGTAGGATTTGAAAATTTTTTATACATAGTAAAAGATCCTCTATTTATAAATGCACTTAAAAACACCGCAATTTATGCAGTAACAGTTGTTCCTTTAGGAATGATAATTTCAATGTTAATTGCACTTGTTATTAATTCAAAAATTAAAGGAAGTAAATTTTATGAAACAGTTTTTTTTATACCATACATGACATCAGTTATTGCAATAGGAATTGTATTTAGATATTTACTTAATGGAGATTATGGAATTATAAATTATATATTAAATTTAATAGGAATAAAAAGTATAGATTTTTTAAATGATCCATCAAAAAACTTAATTGCACTTATAATTTTTGGAATTTGGTCCTCACTTGCGTTTAATATAATTATTTTATTATCAGGGCTTAGAAGCATTGATAAAACATATTATAAAGTTGCAGATATGCTTGGAGCATCAAAAACAGAAATATTTTTTAAGGTTACACTCCCATTTTTAATACCTGTAATAACATTTCTGCTTATAACAAATTTTATATCGGCATTTAAAGTATATTCACAAATTTTTTCACTTTTTAATGGAAAAGCTGGTATAGGAAATTCAGCAGTAAGCCTCGTTTTTTACATATACAATAAATTTTATGTTGAATCAAGATACGGACAGGCAATGGCAGCTGCAGTTATTCTTTTTATATTTTTGATAGTAATAACAATAATAGAAAGAAAAATTTTGAAAAAATTATCTAAATAGGAGATATCATGAATAAAGCACTTAAAATTATTTCTTATATTTTTATAGTAATAATGGCAATAATAACACTTTTTCCTTTTGTATATATGATTTCTTCAGGTCTTATGACTTTTCAAGAATCAACAAGCATTCCACCAAAGCTAATACCAAATGCTTTACAATTTGAAAATTACATTGAAGCTTTTAAAGCTGCGCCTTTTTTAAGATATTTCTTCAATACAGTTTTTGTATCGGCAATAAATACAATTGCAACTTTAATTACAACAGTTTTTGCGGCATTTGTACTTACATTTAAAAATTTCACATTTAAAAAACCATTAAAATTTTTTATGATTTCACTTTTAATGGTTCCATTTGAAGTTGTGGTATTTACAAATTTTAAAACAATTGCAGATTTAGGAATTCTTAATACATACAAGGCACTTATAATACCTTTTCTTGCAAGTGTATTTTACATTTTCTATTTGGAAAGCTATTTAACATCCATTCCTATTTCATACTACAATGCAGCAAAAGTTGATGGTGCAAACGACTTTGAGTTTATAACAAAAATAATGATTCCAATGTCTAAGAATTCACTTTTTACGATGGGGCTATTGAATTTTATAACTGGATGGAATTCATTTTTACGGCCAATATTGGTTACAAATTCAACTGACATGAGACTTATTTCAAACGGACTTTCAGCTTTTGCATCAGAAGCAGGTACGCAAATCAATCTTCAAATGGCAGCAAGTACAATAACAATTCTTCCTATAATAATTTTATATATAATATTTAGAAAACAAATAATAAATGGCGTTGCAGGAAGTGGAATAAAAGGATAAACAATATAAAAAAGTCCTGGAATTATGTAAATTTAACTTTGCAAATCTCAGGGCTTCTTTTATTTTATAAAAACCATTTCAGTTCAATATTTATTAAGTCGATTTTCAACAAGATCAACTAAATCTTTTACAGCAACTTCTTCTCCTTCACCTTGAGCGCGAATGATTATTTCATCACCTTTATTGGCACTCATGCTCAAAACAGACATGATAGATTTTGCATTATAATTTCTTCCATCTCTAACCAAATTTATATCACAAGAATGTTTTACAGCCTCTCTAATAAAAATTGAAGCAGGTCTTGCATGTAAACCGATTTCATTTTTTAAAATAACCTTTTCTTCGTACATACTTCCCCCTTATAAAGCTTTTATTTACTTTATTATAGCATTTATTTTCAATTTTTTCAAATTTTTAAAAAAACATTTTCTATATGAAAAAAGCACTAAAAAAAGGGTTGTTTTAGTATTTCAAGGATGAAAAAATAATTTTAATTTACAAAAAAACTTATAAATTAAAGCAATACTTATTTATCCATTTATAAATTTATTTATATATTTTTTCTATTTTAAAAGCTTATTTAAATTAAATTTTTAAAAAACCTTCAAATATAAAAAAGCCTGAATTAATCAGGCTATATTTCAATGATTTATAAAAATTTTATTATAATTTATATATTCTTTTCTATCTTGTTGATCTGTTATTACAAATGTAGATTTACTTTTTTCAAAATAATTTAATATAGATTTTCTTATTTTTTCATTTATTGATAGTAAGTTGTTATCAATCAAAATTACATTATTTTTAAACTTTAATACCCTAGCTATAGCTATTCTATCTATTTGTCCTCCTGATAATTCTTTTTGAGATAATTTTTTTCTATTTTTTAAATCATTTAAAGAAAACAGATCTACTATTTTATCAAATTTTTGACTTTTTTCACCAAGATTTATATTTTCATATAAATTTTCACTTAAAACAGATGAATTTTTTAATACTAAAGGGTATTTATAAGATTTTGATATGGATTTTAAAATTTTTGTCTTTCCCGATCCGTTTTCTCCTATAATAACATTTATTGTATTAGGTTTTATTTTATCTATAATTTTATTAAAATCTACATTTTCTTCATCTTCAATTATTGCATCATACATTTTTTTATTAAACGAATCTATGTAAACGCCAAGTTCACTATATATAACAGTAAAAGAAGATATATATGTTGCAAGGTCATTTATACTAAAGCTATACGAAATAAATAAACTAAGTTCTCCTGCAGTCATTTTAAAAAATATAGCTCCTACAAAAATTATTATTATATTAAAGTCAACAATAAAATCATTTAAAATTGAAATATATGATTTAAAATATCCATATTTTATCTTATCTTTTTTATTCTTTCCCAATAAATTCAAATACAAATTAAGCATTTTATCCTCAAGAGAATTAATTCTTATTTGCTGTAAATTTTCTATTATTTCTTGATAAGAGTTTATTATATATGATTCATTTTCCCTTATTGTATTACTTTTATTATAAATTTTATTTTTAAGAGCATTTGTTATAAAAAATATTATTATAGGAATTAATATTACAACTAAAGAAATATAAATATTTATTGAAAGCATTATAATAAATGCCAATATTATTCCAAATAAATTACAAAACGTATCAATTCCATACGAAATTGTTCCAACAATTGAGTTAATATCATTTTGAATAATGTCAATTAAACTGCGAATTTTTGTTTCTTTTAAACTTACTCCTTTATAAGTCTTACTTATTATTCTTTCATAAAAACTATTTGCCCACATGTGCTGAGCCTTTATATCAACATTAGCACCTATTTTTATAAGAACAATTCTAAGTATAAATAAAATAATGTATAAACTAACTTGTAAATATAAACTATTCTTATAATTTGAATCAAAATAAATTTTTAATAAATAAGCCATTAAAATGGGAATATTGTGAGCAAAAAACCATATTATTATATCTAAAAAGAAATATTTTTTTGATTCTTTTAATATATCTAAAAGTCTAATTTCTTTCAAAATCAATTACCTCACTAAGTCTATCTATTATTCTTTTTTCATGACTTATTATTAAAACTATTTTGTCTATATTTTTTATTAAATCAAAAAATAAAGAACATTTATAATCATCTACACCAAGAAAAATTTCATCTAATATTAAAATATCTTTTTTAGATAAAAGTGCTTTTATCACAAATAAAGATTTATATTCTCCATTTGATAATTTTGATGTTTTGTCGTTAAAATCTTTATATATCTTAAAATCATTAAGAAGCTTTTTAGATTTTTCAGTATTTTCAATTATATCCCCTATGACTTCTACATCATTTGCTTTATTAACTTGATTTATGTATTCTATTTTTTTAGATATTTCACCACGTCTAAAATTTTTAATATCAATATCATTGTATTTAATTATGCCTTTATCTACATCAAATAATCTTGATATTAAATTTATTAAAGTAGATTTTCCAGATCCTGAAGGAGCTGATATACCATAAATTTTACAAGATAAGGAAAGGCTATAATTTTTAAAAATTTCTTTATTTGTATTTGGATAAGAAAAATTTATATTTTCTAAATATATATTTTTTACTTTTTCTTCTAAAATTTTATTACCATAAGATATAGAAGATATATTTTTAATATCATTCAACCTTTTCTTTGACTCTCCAACATTTGGCAAATTTTCTAACTGAAGCCTTACATCATAAATTGGATCTTCAATTAAATCTATATAATATATAAATAAATATAAACTTCCAATTGATAATATATTATTTTCAAGCGTAAAAATTCCAAAAATAAGAATTAATATCTTCATAATTCCAAATACCGATATAGAACTTAACCAATATTCATAAGAAATAAAATTTGAAACTATTTCACTATTAAAAAAATCTAAAATACTATTTTTTAATCTTGATATAAGATACATATCTTTACCTATAAAATTAAATTCTTCTAAAAGGCTAAGCGTTTCAAAAAATGATTCAACCATTGTATCGTATGAATCTTTGGTTTTTTTTACCTTATCTAAAGATATTTCTTTTATTTTTCTAAATAAAAGAAATAAAAATATAATCATAATTACAAATATTAAAGACATATACGACAATTTTTTTATAGAAACAAAAAATATTCCTATAATTAAGAGTGTATTTTTAAAAATTATTGATAAGAAGTTTATAAAAAAATCTATTAGTATTTGAATATCATTGTTTAAATTTATAAGTTTTCCCTTACCAATAGATAGAATTTCTAAATAATTTCCATATAAAACTTTTTTAACTAAATCTTTTTTCATAGAAAAATCAAAAGAATTTTCTAAAAAATTAACTATAAGAAGATCAAATAACTTAATTATATTTTTAGTCAGTAATAAAGAAATAATTATAATGGCAATATTTTTAATAATATTTGGACTTTCTATATTATCGATAAATTTTGAAACATAAGATGGATATACTATCATTATAAGAGATATAAGTATTAAAAATAGTGTATGTATTCCTATTATAAGTTTATTTTTCATCTCCCCCCCTATTTTTATTTGTAATCTTTTTATAATATAAAAACATTTAAAAATTTTTTTAGATTGCACATTTAGTTATTTATATAATACAATAAGTTTTATAATATATAAATAAACTTACATACAAAATGTGACCTATTAATTATAAATTTAAATTATATGGGTCACATTTTTTTATAATTTAAAAGCTATGAGCAATAAACTCATAGCTTTTAAACAAACTTTTCTGTTTTTATATCGGGTAAAACTATCTTCTTGAAAGTTCACTATCCAGAATGTAAAGAGCTCCCCAATTATCTTTTGCTCTTTCAAGTCTGGTTAATAGGTATCTAAAGTTATCTTCTTCTTCAACCTGTTCATCTATATACCACTGAATAAATGAAAATACTCTTCTTTCATCTTCATCATAAGCAAGTTTTGCTATTTCATTTATTCTTCTTGTAACTTCTTTTTCATGTTCACATGCTTCTTTTACAGCTTCTTCAATTGTTGAAAAATCATTTTTAGGAGCTTTAATATCAGTCAATGTTGGTTTATAATCTACTTCAAGCAAAAATGCTTTCATTTTTTCGGCATGTTCAACTTCTTCTTGTGCTTGTTTTGCAAACCAATGTTCAAAACCTTTTAAATCATAATCTGCAGCAAAAATTTCCATTGCTTTATATGACCATGCTGATAGATATTCAAAGTTCAATTGTTCGTTTAATTTTTCAAGTACTTTTTCGCTCATTTCTTCCTCCTATTTTATTTTTATATCTTCTAATTATTATCATCTATATATTGAAAATATTCCATATATTTCCAAATCAAGGTTTAAAAGTATTTTTACACTTTCTGTGATATCGCTTTTCTTAATATATACGGTTATTCCATTTTGACCTAGTAAGATTTTATCTTTTTTTAAAATACCCTTTTCCTTCAATGTATCATAAATTTTATCAAAATGCTCTTTATCTTTTACATTACCAATATTAAATGTTATTGGTAAAATTTCATCCTTATCTTTATAGCCGTCTATTTTTTTTATAAGTATCACATCTTCCATAGTTTGCTCCCATGTTTGTATTGATACCCATTTTTTTATTATTAAATCTATAAGGATTTAATAATATTCTACTATTTTAGTCTGGTTTTTCAAGATTTCTTTCTTTAAATGAAAATATACATCCACAATAATCCTGCCTATATAAGTTATATTTTCTAGAAAAATCAATTGATTTTTTATATCCATCTTTTTTCTTAAAATCTGAATAAAGATACTTAACTTTATATTCTTCTTCTAAACTCTTTCCTATTTCATTTAACCATTTTGCATTTTTAAATGGTGAAATTGAAAGTGTAGTTGTGAAAAAATCGTAATTTTCTTTTTTTGCCTTCAATGCAGTTTTTTTAAGTCTTAGCTTATAACATTTAAAACAACTTTTCCCACCTTCATGATCATCTTTTCTTGAATTTACATAATCATAAAATTCTTTTGGATTATTTTCTTCTACATAAACTTTTGAGTTTAGTCCCATTTCTTTTACAAGTTCTTTTACTACTTCACTTCTTTTATAAAATTCATCTGCAGGATAAATATTTGGATTATAATAAAAAATATCTATATTAAAATAATTTTTAAGTTCTTCTAAAACCTGTGTTGAACAAGGCCCACAGCACGCATGAAGAAGTAATTTTGGTTTTGTATTTTCTTTTTGTATATTTTTTATTATCTCTTCCATTTTTTTTTGATAATTAATGTTATTCATATTTTTTTATTTAACCCAACTTAAAAACCGGAAAGACTCTTTCTTTCCGGTAATAATTATCTCTTTGAGAACTGTGATGATTTTCTGGCTTTTTTCAAACCGTATTTCTTTCTTTCTTTTTGTCTTGAATCTCTTGTTAAAAATCCTGCTCTTTTTAAAGTTGTTCTGTAATCTGGATTTATTAAAAGAAGTGCTCTTGAAATAGCATGTCTTATTGCACCAGCTTGACCTGTGTATCCGCCACCTTTTACATTAACTTTAATATCATATGAACTTTCATTTTCTGTAATTGTAAGTGGGCTTTTTGCGGTGATTTTAAGTGTATCATATGAAAAATAGTCATCTAAATTTCTTCCATTTACAACTATTTTTCCCTCACCTGGTCTCATTGTAACTCTTGCTACAGCAGTTTTTCTTCTTCCTGTTGCTTGATAAATTATATCTGCCATCGTCTCCTCCTTAATTTAAAACCAAAACTTCAGGGTTCTGTGCTTCGTGTTTATGTTCACTTCCAGCATATACTTTTAATTTTTTAAGCATTTGACGACCAAGTCTATTTTTTGGAAGCATTCCTGCTACTGCATGATATACAATTCGCTCAGGGAATTTTTTTTGCATATCTTTATATTTTATTATTTTTTGTCCTCCAGCATAACCTGAATATCTCTGATATTCTTTTTGATTTTCTTTATCACCTGTAAGAACTACTTTATCAGCATTAATAATTACTACATAATCTCCTGTATCAATATGTGGAGTAAATGTAGGTTTATGTTTACCTCTTAATATTGAGGCTACCTGTGTTGCAAGTCTTCCAAGTACAAGTCCATTTGCATCGATGAGATACCATTTTCTTTCAATGTTGGATGGTTTTGCAACGAATGATTTCTGTTTTTCCATTGTTTTCCTCCTTGATTTCTCCCACAGCATTTAGATTTCGCTCCTGTAGGTGGCGATTTTTATGTCTCGGCATTTATTAATCGCATCCAAGATGTGCGATTTTTTGTCAGAAAATTCAAAGAGAAATTTCTCACATTCATAAATTATATATTAGAACATACACTTTGTCAATCATAATTTTTCTTCAAAATCTTTATTTTTTCTTGAAGATTTCCATGTTTTAGGTGAAAACAAAAGTAAAATTGGAAAAATTTCAAGTCTTCCCATAAGCATTGCAAAAGATAGTACAAGTTTTCCAAATTGACTCATTGAATGGAAATTTTCCATAGGGCCAAAAAGTCCAAGCCCAGGTCCTACATTATTAAATGTAGTTGCAACTGCTGCAAAAGCTGTTTCAAAGTCTTTTGATTCAAATGAAATTATAAGTAAAAATAGCAAAAAAAGCATTGCATAAACTATAAAATAATTTAAAGTTGAATTTACAATTTCTTCATTTTCAGTTTTTTTATCTACATTTATAAGCAGCATTCTTTTTGGACTTATTGATTTTTTCATTTCATTTAATGCTGATTTTACCGCAACTAAAACTCTTGAAACTTTTATTCCTCCAGCAGTTGAGCCTGCACAACCGCCTATAAACATCAAAATTATTAAAATTGTTCTTGAAAATAAAGGCCGCTTTCCAAAATCAACTGTAACATAACCTGTCGTTGTTATTATGGATGATACAGTGAAAAATGAATTTATAAGTGTATATGAAACTGATTTATACATTCCATATATATTTATAAATACTAAAATGCTTGCAAAAACAACTATTGCAATATAAAATTTGAATTCTTCAGAATCAAATGCTTCCCTTACATTTTTTATAAGTGCATAATAATATAAGTTGAAATTAACTCCAAATACAAGCATTCCTATAGTAAGTACTACTTCAACATATCTTGAATTAAAAGCTCCAGCTGAAAGGTTATAATTTGCAAATCCCCCAGTTCCTGCTGCTCCAAATGCAAAAATCATAGAATCAAAAAGATTTAATCCTCCAAAAAGTAAAAATATTATAAGCACTACAGTTAATGCTGTATACATTTTATAAAGCATTTTTGCACTATCTGATAATTTACTTACTATTTTTCCAAATGTAGGCCCTGGAACTTCAGCTTTCATTAAAAATGACGCTTGTTTATTTACTTTTGGAAGTATTGCAAGTGTAAATACCAAAACTCCCATTCCTCCAACAAAATGAGAAAATGACCTCCAAAATAAGATTGAGTGTGGTAAAAGTTCAACATCAAGTGCAACTCCTGCACCAGTTGTTGTAAATCCTGATACCATTTCAAAAAATGCATCTATATATGTTGGATATACTTCTTTTTCAAGAAAAAGTGGAATTGCTCCAAAAAGGCTTAGAAAAATCCGCCCTAAACCTACAGATAAAAATGCTTCTTTTGTGTAATATCTAGCTTTTGAATCACCAAAATGTTCAAGTACTTTACCAACAAAGAAACACAAAAGTATTGGAATAATAAAATGAATTTTTTCTAAATAACTTTCTTTATATATAAAAGAAACGATTAAAGGAAGAACCATAAAACATGACTCAACTATAAGTATTTTTCCTAAAATATATTTTACAATTGTTTTTCTCATCATTTTTCTAACACTTCATCTATTTCATTTATGTTCATTTCTTTTGTTATTACTAAAACACTATCACCTGGTTTTATAATATCCTCACCATTTGCTACTTTTATTTCATAATTATGAGAAATGTATGCAACTAAAACTTCTTTTTTGAAATTTAAATCTTTAAGTCTTTTATTTACAATTTTGCTTTTTTCATTCACATCAAATTCTAATGCTTCAACTCTGTTATCTTCAAGTTTATACAAAGCTTTTACAGTTGATGTAGTTGATTTTTCTTTACTTCTCACCATTCTAATTATTACATTTGCAACAGATTTTTTCGGTGCAACAGTAGTATCGACATCTAAAAGACCTGTAATTCTTAAAAGCGAAACTCTATCCACTTTTGCAATAACTTTTGGAATATTTAATTTTTCAGCAAGAAGAGAAACCAAAATATTTTCTTCATCAATTCCTGTAAGTGCAACTAAAGCATCCTGCTCTTCAATTCTTTCTTCGCTTAAAACTTCTGGGTTTGTTCCATCTGCTAAAATTACATCTACTTTTTTATGTGTGGCAAGATAATTTTTTGCCTTTTCTCTATCACTTTCTATTACTTTTATTTCAAAACCTCTTTTAAGCAAAAGGTCGGATAAATAATAGCAAATCTTTCCAGCGCCAATTATTAAAACTTTTTTTAATTTTCTATTATCTCTTGTACATACACCAGAATAAAAAATTCCTAAATCTTTTGAATCGCCAGCAACATAAATTTTATCGCGAGGTTTTAAAACAAAAGAACCGTTTGGAATATATGTTTCTCCGTTTCTTGAAACCATAGTTATAAGAAGTCTTTTCATATTAAAATCTTTTGATATTTCATAAATACTTCTATTAGCAATAAATGCAGTATCAGAAACATTTATCTGTATCATGTTTACAAGCCCGTGAAAAAAAGCTTCAACATTTAAGGCTTTAGGATATTTTAAAGTTCTTTGAATTTCTTTTGCTGCCAAATATTCAGGATTTACAAGCAAATCAACACCCAATGATTCTCTCATAAATTCCATATGCTTCATGTATTCAGGGTTTCTTACACGTGCAACAGAATATTTTACTCCAAGTTTTTTTGCCATTATCGCAGAAATTATGTTTGTATCATCGTTATATGTAACAGATATTAAAAAATCGCAGTTTTTAACTCCGACTTCATTTAAAATATCGTTATTAGTTCCACTTCCAACAGCTCCCATTACATCATTTTCAGCTAAAAGCCTATCGAGAACTTCTTTATCTTTATCTATTACAATAATGTCATGACCTTCGTTTGATAATTGAGAAGTTATATAACTACCAACTTTTCCAGCCCCAACAATTATAATTTTCATGATTCCTCCTAGAATTCTATTAACAGATATAATATACCTCTTTAAAAATTTTTTAAATATCTGTTTTTGTTTAAAACAAAAGAAATAAATGAAAATTTTATATAAATATAAATTGTACACAAATCATATAAACTATTGTCCCTAAAAATACAGAAAATAATGTATTTCTTTTTAATTTATAAGATAAAACCGTAACAATAACAGCTATTATCTCAGGAAAAAAGTGTGATTTATTTGAAAAATTAATATCTTTTAAGCAAAATACTACAAGCATAGCCATAACAGAAAAAGGCAGAACTTCTCCTAAGTAATCGATAACTTTACTTTTTTTATTTTTAAGAAACAAAAAAGGGATGGCTCTAGTAATAAATGTGAAAAACGCTATTACAAAAATAAGTAAGAAATCATGTATCATTATTATCTCCAATATTTTTTCTATATAAAAATAAAAGAACAAATAAAATTATAATCATTGAAGGTATTAAAAATGCACTTTTGCCAAAAAATAATAGGCATAATACACTTATTAAAAACCCCAAATAAGTATATATGTGTTTTTTTGAATTTAAAAATTGTTCTGTAACAATTACTACAAAAAGAGATGTCATAGCAAAATCAAGCCCCTGTGTGTTAAATGGCAAAATAGATCCAAAAATACTACCTATTAAACTTCCTATAATCCGATAAATCCAGTTAAAAAAAGATATAAAAAAAAGAAAGTATTTTTCTTCACAACCTTCAGGTGTTTTTGCACTAACAAGTAAAGAATATGTTTCATCTGTAAGAGAAAAAATCATAAATGGTTTTAATTTTCCCATATTTTTAAATTTTTTCACCATTGAAAGACCATAAACTAAATGCCTTGCATTTATAAGGAGTGTCATTATAATTGCACTTATAAAACTTGAAGATATTACTAAAAGATTTATTGCTATAAATTGCATACTGCCCGCGTAAATAAATGTACTCATAAGTAGTGCATAAATAATATTAAAGCCTTTGCTTTCTAAAAGCATTCCAAATGCAATTGAAAGAACAATATAGCCTGTCATTACTGGAATTGTAGCTTTAAAAGCTTCTTTCATATTTTTTACCATAAGCCCTCCTTTTAAATATAATGTATTATATTATTTTTTTTCATATCAATCAATTTTTAACCGAAAAAATAAATTTATTTTACAAAGAACTTTTATAAACTTTTAAATTTATAAAGAAAAAACGATTTTTTAATGTATAATATTCATATGTTAAGGAGGTTATTATGAAATTTATTAAAACAGATAAAGCACCTGCAGCTGTAGGTCCTTATAATCAAGGAGTTCTTTCTGGAAATATTCTTTTTGTATCTGGACAGCTTCCAATCAATATGGAAACAGGCGAGCTTGAAAACGATGTTAAAAAAGCCGCAAAAGCATCTCTTTCAAATATACTTGAAGTTGTAAAAGCAGCTGGAGGAAGTCTTGAATCTATAATTAAATTAAATGTCTTTGTAGCTGATATAAACGATTTTTCAGATATAAATGAAGTTTATGCAGATTTTTTTGGAGATCATAAACCAGCAAGAAGTCTTGTTGAAGTATCAAATATTCCAAAAGGTGGTATTTTAGAAATTGAAGCTGAAGCTTTTATAGATTAATTAAAATTTTTCCGGCATTATTGCCGGTTTTTTATTTTGATTTTATATATTTTAACTTAATACAATTAAAAAAATCTTATTCTTACTTAAAAGCTATTTTAAATTTTTATTAATTAAAAGGGTAGTAATATAAAGAGCTTAAAAGTAAAAAGGAGTTTATATGATAAAATTAATAGCATGTGATTTAGATGATACATTACTATCAACTGATAAATCAATATCAGAAAGAAATCTTAGTGCAATTGAAAAAATTTTAAAACTTGATGTTAAATTTGTTCCAACAACTGGAAGAAGTCCAAATTTTTTAGGTGATATATTTGATAAATTAAAAATAAATTCTAAAGACAATTATTCAATTCTCTGTAACGGTGCATGCATCATTGAAAATCTTGAAAAAAAAGTTATTTTTACAGATCCATTAGATTTTAAAAAGGCTAGTGACATTTATAAATTCTGTAATGAAAAAGATTTGTCTTTGCAAGTTTTTTCTCCATATAAAGCTTATTACAGAAAACCTGACTCAATAGAAGTTAATTTTGCTGAAAGTTTTGAAAATTCTTATGAAATTTATGAAGAAGAAAATATAGACTTTTTAAAAGACACTCCAATATTAAAATGTGCTATTGTAAGCAATGATTTAAATTATTTAATGAGTCTTGAAAAAGATATTGCACAAATTTGTAATTGGGATGTGAAAATTTCTTATTCTTCAGATAGATATATGGAAATAAATAAAACTGGCGTAACTAAAGCAAGCGGTTTAAAAAATTTAGCAAAATTACTCTCAATAGATATAAAAGATACTATGGCAATAGGAGATAATTATAACGATATAGAAATGATTGAAGATGCAAATTTAGGTGTTGCTGTAAATAATGCACATCTTCTTGTAAAAGAAACGGCAGATTATATAACAATTTCATCAAATAATGAAGGAGCTGTTGGAGAAGCAATTGAAAAATTTATTTTAAATAAAATTTAAAAAACGAAAAGTCCAAAAAGGATTTTTCGTTTTTTAATGTGCATAAATAGTTTCTTAAAAATTTATTTTAAAATCTTTTTAATTATAGAAATAAGAATGGATATTGCAAGTAAAATAAGTAATATTTTCAAAAGAATACTTGCAATTGTAAATATTAATGATACTACAACAATAAATATAATAAACAAAACCAATGTTACTAAGCACATATCTATACCTCTCTATTTATAAGAATACCATATACTTTTTAAAAAAATCAAATTTTTCATAATTTATTTATACCAATGAGGTATATTTTACTATATGGAGGATTTATGAGAGTTGATGATTTATACAAAGAATATGCAAAAAAAATTATAAATTCTGGATATGATGAAGAAAATAAAAATTTAGATGTAAGAGCAAAATGGGATAATGGAAAAAAAGCTTATGCGATTTATTTACCTCAACTTATTTTTGAGTATGATGAAAATGAAGTTCCTATAACATCTTTAAGAAAAATTGCACGGAAAACTGCAATAAAAGAACTTTTACGGATATATAAAGACAAAAGTAATGATGTTAATTATCTTGAAGAAAATTATGGCGTAAAATATTGGAATAAGTGGAAAAAAGAAGATGGAACTCTTGGAAAAGCTTACGGTTATCAAGTAGGTAAAAATTTTATAAGTCCTGAAAATAAAAAAAATACAAATCAAATAGAAAGACTTATATATAATTTAAAAAATGATCCTCTAAATAGAAGGCATATAATTGATTTATATGATGTTGATGATGCACACGAAATGAGTCTTATTCCATGTGCATTTCTAACTATGTGGACAGTCACAGAAGATAAGTTAAATATGACTTTAATTCAAAGATCAGGAGATTTTTTAGCTGCTGCATCTCCTGGTGGAATTAACGAATTTCAATATTATGTACTTTTAAGAATGATATGTGCAGTTTGTAACCTTAAACCTGGAAAATTTGTACATTTTGTTCAAAATGCACATATATACAAAAAACATATTCCAATTATAAAAGAAATAATTGAAAAAGATGTTAAAAATACTTCAAATCCAAAACTTATTTTAAATCCAAAAATTAAAAATTTTAATGATTTTACAATAAAAGATTTTAGCCTTGAAAATTATAATCCAAATATTGAAAAATACAATATAGAAATAGCAGAGTAGCCTTAAAAGCTACTCTTTTTTTATATTTTTTCTAATTAAGATTAAATTCTTCAAGTAATTTTTTCATATTTTCTTTATTTGCTACAACACCTTTAATCCCAAGTTTTTTTGCCTCATAAACATTTTCTTTTAAATCATCAAAAAATATTGTATCACTTACATTTAAATTGTATCTATGAATTAAAATTTCATAAATTTTTTTTTGAGGTTTTACGCAATTTTCATTGCAAGAAAATATTTCACCGTCAAAATATTTATAAAAATCAAGCTTTTTTATAAAACTTATATGGTTTTTATTTAGATTACTTAATATATAAAGACTTTTACCTTTTTCTTTTAATTTTTTTATAACATTTGCATTTTCCAAAACTTCCATATAATAATGCCAATTATCCAAAGCTTTTATTATTTCATTTTTTTGTGTAGGATATTTTTTTGAATAAATAATTTTTAAATCTTCTTCACTATAAATTCCCTCATCGCATTTAAGCCATTCTTCGCTTTGAAAAATTTTTTTAAAAAAGTCTTCTTTATTTTCTTTTATATTCTCTTCAACGTATTTTTTAGCACCAAAAGAAATTAAAACTCCTCCTAAATCAAACACATAATTATTCATTTAAATCCTCTACTATCTTTATAAGATCTGTTGGCTTTTCAATTAAAAAATCACTTTCATATTCTTCAAGTTCTTTTTTATTTCCATATCCATACAATGCTCCAACGCATATAAAATTAAATTTTTTCCCTGCTTCTATATCGTAAAATCTATCGCCTACTATCATTGCTTTTTTAATATTTAAATCATCTATAATTTTTTTAACTATATCATCTTTATCAGATAAATTTTTTTCTCTAATGGCACCTTGAATATGGTCAAAATATTTATATATGTCAAGACTTTCAAGAATTTCTACTGCAAGTTTATGTGATTTGCTTGTAGATAGTATTATTTCATTTTCTTTTGAAAGTTCTCTTAGCATCTTTTCTACTCCATCAAAAAGTGATACATTTAACATCATTTTTTGTTCTGAGTAATATTTTGAAAAAATTTTTATTGCATCATTTACTCTTTCTTTTTCCATGTACCATGAAAATCCTTCATAAAGAGGAGGTCCTATAAGTGTCATAAAATCTATATTTGAATAATCTATTTTCATTTCAGAAAATGTATGTTCTAAAGCTTCAAAAATTCCTGGATGACTTTCTATTAAAGTTCCATCAAGGTCAAAAAATATATTCATATACGTTTTTCCTTTCAAATCTTTTCATATTATAATACCAGTAGAAAGTTTTTTTAAAATACAACTTATTTCTTTAACTTAAAAATTTTTGAGGTATTATAAATTTCGTAAAATATGAAAGAGGTATTATGAACATAAATTATATGGACAATAAATTTTATGACGATGATGAAATTTTAGCTTCTCTTAAATGCGAAGATATAGATTTAATAAATGAATATATTGAAGAAAAAAGAGAACTAGAATCTGCTGAAAAAATTGAAATTTTTGAAAATGTAATAAAATACAATTCACTTTAAAATAATTATTTTTTAAATTTTTTATAGATGAGATGTAAGTGTTTCAATAATATTTGTACATTAAAAGCAACTTAAAAATGTATATTTTTTATTATTTTTAAAAAAATTTTATTTTTTTTCTTGACAAAAATTTTTTTTGATTTATAATGTGAACATAGCTAAGAAAAGAAGAGTAACAAACTTAAATAAGCAAAGAGAGATTCGTTTTGGTGAAAGAATTGTTATTTGAATTTGTGAAGATGGTCTTTGAGCATTAAAAGCTGAACTATTATTAGGCTTTTACGGGAGTCCTTCCGTTATCAATGGAGAGTAATGAACTCGTTACTTGTTGAGGAAATGCATGTGAGTGTATTTTAAATTAAGGTGGTAACACGATAATTCGTCCTTATGTACTTTGTACATAAGGACTTTTTTAATACAAATTTTGGAGAATATTATGATAAAACTGGAGAATATTTCAGTAAATTTTAATGACAAAAATGAAGAAAATAAAATAAGAGCAGTTAAAAATGTAAATTTAGAAATTGATAAATCAGATATATTTGGGATTGTAGGCTATAGTGGAGCTGGCAAATCAACACTTGTAAGATGTATAAATCTTTTACAAAAACCATCTTCTGGTGATGTCTACATAGGCGATGAAAAAATAACTAAGTACTCAGATAAAGACCTTAGAAAGGTAAGAAAAAATATCGGAATGATTTTTCAACACTTTAATCTAATGAATCAGAGAACAATTTTCGAAAATGTTTATTATCCAATAAGAAAAGAGAAAATAAACAAAGAAGAAAAATATAAAAAAGTAAGAGAACTTTTAAAGCTTGTTGGAATTTCAGAAAAAGAAAATGCATACCCAAAAGAACTTTCTGGAGGGCAAAAACAAAGAGTTGCAATAGCAAGAGCTCTTGCAAGTGAGCCTGAAATTCTTCTTTGCGATGAGGCAACAAGTGCACTAGATCCAAAAACTACAATTTCAATTTTAAAACTTTTAAAAGAACTTAATAAAAAATTAAACCTTACAATTGTTATAATAACCCATGAAATGGCTGTTATAAAAGAAATTTGTAACAAATGTGCACTTATGCAAGACGGTGAAATTATTGAAAGTGGATTGACACTTGATATTTTTTCAAAACCTCAAAATGAAATTACAAAAGATTTTATAAATTCTGCCGAACATTTTGATGATGATATTTTAAGAATTAAAAATGAAGTCGGAAATGAATTTAATCTTATACAGCTTAAATATTTAGGAAATATTACAAAAGAACCTTTAATTATAGATTTATATGCAAAAAGAAAAATTAAATCGAGTATTCTATTTGGAAAAATCGAATATATAGGTGATGAAATTCTTGGATTTTTAATAATTTCAATAGATAAAAAAGAAGATGTTGAAATAGCAAAAGAATTTTTTATAGAAAATAATATTTATGCGGAGGTGATTTTATGTTTAAAAATGTAATAGAAAATGCAGATAGCTTTCTTCCTGAAACAATAAGCACACTTTATATGACAATTTTTACAGCAATAATCGCAGGAATTATTGGACTATTTTTCGGAGTGGTTTTAACTGTTACCGCAAAAGGTGCAATACTTGAAAATCGATTTGTAAATTCACTTTTAGATAAAATTATAAACTTATTAAGATCACTACCATTTATAATAACCCTTGCAATAATTGCACCTCTTACGGTTTTTATAGTTGGAACTAGAATTGGAGATACCGCTGCAATTGTTCCTCTTGTTTTTGGAACTTTCCCTTTTTTTGCAAGACAAGTTGAAAATAGTCTAGTGCAAGTAGATAAAGGAATAATTGAGGCAGCACTTTCAATGGGCGATAGCCCTGTAGATATAATATTTGGAGTTTATTTAAAAGAAGGGCTTCCATCTTTAATAAGAGCAGCATCTTTAACACTTATAAGCTTAATAGGGCTTACCGCAATGGCAGGAGCCGTTGGAGCTGGTGGACTTGGAAAACTTGCAATAGCACAAGGATATAATAGATTCCAAGATGACATAACATTGGTAGCAACACTTATTATTTTAGTGATTGTATATATAATTCAGGCAGTTGCAAACTTGCTTGTTAAAAAAACAGAACATTAAAAATTTAAAGGAGAAAAAAATGAAAAACTTAATTAAAAAATTGGCGTTAGCATCACTATCACTTGCACTTGGTGTAGGTTTATATTCAAAATCAAATGCAGAAGAAGAAACGTGGTCAAAAGATAAACCTGTTGAAGTAAAAGTAGGAGTTGTAGGAGAAGATACAAGAGTTTGGGATGATATTGCAAAAAGACTTGAAGGTGAAGGAATAAACATTAAAATTGTTTCTTTTACAGACTATAATCAACCAAATGAAGCTCTTTTATCAGGCGATGTAGATTTAAACAGCTTCCAGCATCATAGTTTTTTAAATAACTTTTTAAAAGAAAAAAAAGCTGAAGGTGAAATAGTACCTATAGGAGATACACTTCTTGCACCTTTTGGTTTTTATTCAAATAATATAAAAGACATAAAAGATATAAAAGAAGGAGATACAATTGTAGTTCCAGATGACCCTACAAACGAAACAAGAGCACTTCTTCTTTTACAGAAAAATGGTCTAATAAAAGTAAAAGGAACAATCGAAGATTTAATTACAAAAAAAGATATTACTGAAAATCCTAAAAATTTAAAAATAGAAGAACTTTCTGCCGACCAAACCGCAAGATCCCTTTCAGATAAATCTGTAGCACTTGCCGGAATAAACTCAGGAATGGCTGTAGATGCGGGACTTTCATTAAAAGATGATTCTGTTATAGCAGAAGAAGCTGGTGAAGAATTAAAACCATATATAAACTTAATTGCCGCAAGAAAAGAAGATAAAGATAAAAAAGTATTCAAAAGAATTGTAGAAGAATATCAAAGTGAAACAACAGAAAAATTACTTGACAAACTATATGGTGGAAACCAAATAGAAGCTTGGAATTTTGATAAATAAAATTACTCCCTAAATATTTAAATACAATTTAAATTGATTTAAGTTTAAAATCCATCTGTTTTACAGGTGGATTTTTTACATACCTTTAAAATTTAAATATAAAAAGTAGACGATTTTAATAATTTCATCTACTTTAATATTTTTTGAAATTAAATTTTATAAATTTTTATTTTCTATATTTTCAATCTTTTCTTTATCAATTTTCTTTAAAAAGAAAAGAACAAAAACAAAAGATGCAAGTTCTGCTATAAAAAATCCCCACCAAACATAATTTAAATTTCCACTTAAAGATAATATATATGAAACTGGTAATAATACTATTAGTTGTCTTAATATAGATTCAAAAAGTGCTATAAATCCATTACCTAATGCTTGAAAAACTGAAACGGTACAAATTGAAACCCCTACAAAAAGGTAAGATAATGACACGGTTTTTAAAGCAGTAATTCCTATTTTAAGCATTTCATCTGATGCATTAAATAGAATAAGTAAATCTTTAGCAAAAAATTGAAATATTAAAACTCCAATAAAAATTATTATAGTTGCAGAAGTATTTCCTATTTTTATAGTACTTCTTATTCTTTCTTTATTTCTTGCACCATAGTTATATGCAATAATTGGAACCATTGCATTTGAAAGACCTATTATTGGCATAAAACAGAAAGATTGAAGTTTAAATAAAACTCCTAAAATTGCTACAGCTGTAAGAGAAAATGTTATTAAAATTTTATTCATAAAAAATACCATTATAGAACCTATAGATAACATTATTATTGAAGGAAAACCTACTTCATATATTTTTTTAACAATAGAAAAATCAAATTTAAAATCTTTAAATCCTATTTTTATTTCTTTATTAATTTTTATATTCATTATAAGTCCTATAACACCTCCTGTAATTTGTCCAAAAACAGTTGCAATTGCAGCTCCTTTAACTCCCATTTCAGGAAAACCAAAAAGTCCAAAAATCATTATAGGATCTAAAATCAAATTTAAAAGTGCACCTGTAATTTGAATTACCATAGACTGTAATGTTTTTCCTGTTGATTGAAGTAATTTTTCAAAAGCAACCTGAAAAAGAATTCCAAATGAAAAAATACAAATTGTTGAAAGATACTCATTTCCGTATTTAATAATTATTTCAGATGATGTTTGACTTTTGAAATACAAATCAACAAGAAAAAAACCAAAAAGCGCAAATATAATATATGATAGTATATAAAGTATAATTGCATGGCTTGCACTTGAATTTACTTTATCTTTCTTTTTCATTCCAAGATATCGTGATACTAAAGAGTTTACACCAACGCCTGTTCCAACCGCTACTGCTATTGTTAAATTTTGAATTGGAAAAGACATTGAAAGTGCTGTAAGTGCATCTTCTGAAATTCTTGAAACAAAAATTGAATCTACTACATTATATACCGATGAAATAAGCATTGAAAACATTAAAGGAATAGACATCTTTAAAAGAAGTTTTTTTATAGGTTCATATCCCATTTTATTTTCTTTTATTTCACTCATAAAACCTCCTTTTAGATAATTTATTAACATCAAAATAGCCCCACCTTTTAAAGGCACGGGCTTATTTAAAGTTTATTTTATAACTACATCATCATATTCATTTGAATTTTTAAATAATCTTCTAGCATATGGACATGTAGCCATTATTTTTATACCTTCTTCTCTTGCACTATCAACTATTTTCTCAACAAGTTTTTTTGCAATTCCTTCTCCTTCATGACCTTCATCGACTTCAGTATGATAAATATTCCATACAGTTGGAGAAATTTGAAAATAAGAAAATCCTATTTCTTTTCCATCTTCATATGCAGCAGATCTTTTTTGATCTTTTTCAAATTCTATATTAATCATTATTCCTCCGTAAATTTTTCTATTTGAAAAATTTCATCTTTTCCATTTTGTGTTACTGACATTTCTTTTGATGAACTTCTTTTTGCTATAAGTTTTCCTCCAAGCAAAAATTCATCCACTTTTCCATTGTCAATATTAAAAGCTCTTACATCATTTCCTTCAACTATTACAGAACCTTTTACAACAAGCTTTTTTATTTCTCCGCCTTCTTTAACACTTATTGCATCAGCTTTAAGATTTTGAATTACACCTTTTACCAAAGTTTCGCCCTGAGAGCCTCTTGTAAGAATATCATTTTCAATTACAATTTCACCTACAGGTTTTGAAAATTGCATTCCAATTGATCCATCTTCAAAAGTTTCTATTGAATGAAACTGTGCTTTTTTGATAGTTCCATCATATTGATTAAAGCCTCTTGCACCAAGCCCATATGTTTTAATAGCTTTTTTTGCAACAAAATTATCTACCGTTCCAAAATTTACAAATCCAATTCCACTAGGTCCAAATGTTATAACTTCATCTTCTGATATCCAATTATCAACATGGCCCCAAACATCAAGTGCCATATCATTTGTTCCATATGTTGTGACTGTTTTTTTATTTAAAACTTCTTTTGCATTTGTACCATTTAAAATGAAAACCCCTCCTGTTATAAGGTTTGCAACCCCTAAAGGAATCATTCCATTTGAATAAACTTCTTTTGTTACAAGTTTTGAAACTTCAACTTTTCCACCATCATCATTAAAGCCTGCAATAAAAACTCCAGAGCCAATTACTGGTGCATTTTTTCTTCCTATATTAAGATTTTCTATATTTACTTCAATTAAAGAATCTGGATTTGGATTAAAATTATAAACTGTAAATGCTCCCTGATAAACAATTACGCCATATTTCATAGGTCTTTCAGGGTAATTTCTAGAATCTGCACTTACTATATCAAGGTTATTTACTTTGAGTTTTAAGTGATTGTTATTTTTTCTGGTTAAAATTTGAACAACACCTACAACTGTCAAATTATTAAGTTCAATTACACCTAAATTGTTTAATTCTGAAGATACAAAAATTGCCAGTTTTTCAGGATTTGTCTGAATTGATAAATCACTAATTTTATTATTCCCCTCAAGCATTAAGCCGTCTGAATTTATAAAAGATAGAAAATTATTATTTCCATTTATATTTTGTCCATCTTTTAAAGATAAGGAATATGGTGATGAAATTGAATTTAATAATTCTATTTCTTTTTCGTTATTATTTATAGCTTTTTGAAGCTGTTCAAACGTTTTTACTTTTACCATTTTAAATCACCTCTAAATTTTCATTAATCATTCTTTTTAAATAATTTTCAAAATCATTTTTTTCTTCTTCATCCAAACATGAAGCAATATCTTTTTCAACTTCTTCATAAATCTTTTTCATTTTCAATGCTTTTTCTTTTCCCTTTTTTGTTATGGAAATATACACACATCTTTTGTCATTATTGCATTTTTCTTTTTGTACAAGCCCAGATTTTTCCATTCCCCTTAAAATAAGGCCAATCGTCGTTTCTTTCTTTTTACAATATTTTGCAATATCTTTTTGAATTATATTATTATTTTGCATTAAACATTCAAGTATCATAGGCTGACCCATAGTAAGACCTATTTCTAAAGTTTTTGTATATATTTTTTCATCAAAAGTTGATTTTAGCATCAGAATTAAGTTATAAAACGATTTTTTATTTTTCATATTATATGCTCTAATTTTTATTTTATAAATTAAATGATCATTTATTTTATTAAATTTAAAATTTATAACTTTTAATATTTAAATAATAAGCATGCTTATTATTTTATACCCTTTTATATTTTTATTTCAACAGTGAAAATTTTTTACAAAAATTTATTTTTTTAAAATTTTCATTATCTCATCATAAGCTTTTGGAAAAGCTACTATTGAAGGAAGTTCATCATCTAAAAAGTCAAAATTTCCTCCATCGATAGATTTTGAAATAAGTCCCAATTCTTTTGCAATTACATCAACCGCTGCAACATCCCAAGCTTTTGCAAGCGTGTGTACAGCAGATGTTGCAAGCCCTTTAAATACATAAATTGCCTCAATCGAACAGGCTCCTCTTACTCTAAATCCTCTTGACTTATTTATTAAATTATAAAATTTTTCATTTCTATGTCCTGTGAGCATTACAGATGAAAGTTCTATAATACCATCATCAAGAGATAAATTTTTATTTAATTCATATTTTTTCCCATTTACAAAAACTCCTAATGATGTTTTTCCTTCCCATAATTCTTCATTCATAACATCATAAATTGCACCGTAAATTGGCTTATTATCTTCATATATTCCAAGCATTATTGCAAAATTTTTTCTTTCAAAAATAAAATTTGCCGTACCATCTATTGGGTCAAGTATCCAAACTCTATTTTTCATTGATGTTGCTTTTTTTCCCATTTTTTCTTCTGCAATAATTCCATCTTCAGGGTAATTATCATTTATTTTTTTTCTAAAGAAAATTTCAACTTCTTTATCTACATTTGTAACCAGATCATGTTTATTTGTTTTTTCCGTAATATCTTTCGGACAAATATTTTTTTTGATAATTTCTCCAGCTTCAAGTATCCGATTTTTAATTTCAACTAAATCTAAATCTTTCAAAACTTACTCCTTTTCCTGTATTATTATACTTATTTCAAAAACAAAAAGAAACGGAATGTTTTTTCCGTTTCTTTAAAGAAGTATTATATTATAATATTTTTATCCAACAATTAAATGTTCTAAATTATCATTTGGTGGCACTATTGGGTAAACATCAAAATCTTTATCAATATTACATTGTATAAAAATTGGTTCTTTATTGTTATAATTTTCTAAAATTTTTTTTAAATTATCTATACTATTAACTTCAAAAGATTTAATATTAAAAGCATCTGTAAGTTTTTTATAATCTATATTTGCTTTTATATCTGTCTGCGAATATCTTTTGTTTGAAAATAATTTTTGCCACTGCCTTACCATTCCAAGTGTGTTGTTATTAAACAAAACTATTACAATAGGTAAATTATAATCATTTACAGTTGCAAGCTCATTCATATTCATTCTAAAAGAACCATCTCCTGTTACAAGTATAGTTTTCTTTTCACTCTTTCCAACACAAGCTCCTATTGCAGCTCCCAAACCAAAGCCCATCGTTCCAAGTCCACCTGATGTTATAAAATTTTTTCCATTTTTAAAATTCCAATATTGTGCAGCCCACATTTGATGTTGTCCTACATCTGTAACAAGAATTGTTTCTTCTTTTTCATAAGCTTTATTTAAAACTTCAAGAATATTTTTAGGATGGAATATTTCTTTATCAATTTTTGACTCTTCCTTAAAACTATTTATTTCTTTTTTCCATTTACTTCTATCTTTTTTTTCAAGATTTTTTGTAAGTAGAGGAAGAACAATTTTAGATGAACCAATAATTTCTAAATCTGTTTTTATATTTTTATTTATTTCACTTTTATCTATATCTATATGAATTTTTTTTGCATCTTTTGCAAAAGAATCAGTTAACCCTGTTCCCCTGTCAGAAAATCTTGCACCAAGCGCTATAATTAAATCTGCTTTTGATACTGCAAAATTTGCCTCTTTAAAACCATGCATTCCCATAAGTCCTAAAGAAAGCGGATTATCTCTATCAATTCCAGAAAGCCCCATCAATGTATTTACAACTGGGATATCTTGTTTTGTTGCAAATTCTAAAAGTTCATCAAAAGAATTTGAAGACTTAATTCCTCCACCAGCATAAATTACAGGCTTTTTAGAATTTGAAATCATTTCAATTGCTTTTTCTATATCTTCAAAAGTAAATTCTTTAAAGCCTATATTATAATCTTTTTCATCAATTGAAAAATATTCATCATTAAAAGGATTAAAGTCAATTTCCTCTGTGAAAAGATTTTTTGGAATATCTATTAAAACAGGTCCTTTTCTTCCAGACTGTGCAATTTTAAAGGCTTCTTTTATTGTTGGTGCAATTTCACGTGTATTTCTTAATAAATAATTGTGTTTTGTAACAGATAATGTCATTCCTGTTATATCTATTTCCTGAAACGAATCTTTTCCTAGAAGTGCAGTTCCAACTTGACCTGATATAACCACTAAAGCAGATGAATCCATATATGCAGTTGCAATTGCTGTTATAGCATTTGTAGCTCCAGGCCCTGATGTTACAATTCCAACTCCAACTTTTCCAGTTGCTCTTGCATAACCGTCTGCAGCATGAATTATTCCCTGTTCATGAGAACCTCTTATATGAACAAAATCATCTTTATAATCAAAAAGTGCATCATATAAAGGAATTACAGCTCCTCCAGGATAACCAAAAAGCGTATTTACTTTTTCTCTTTTTAAACACTCTAATACTAACTTTGCACCATTCATTTTCTTAACCTTACGAACATATTGCACCTTTATCCGCTGAAGAAACAAGTTTTACATATTTTGACAAGTATCCATCAACTTCTTTTTTAAGTACTTTAAATTTTCTTTTTCTTTTTTCTAGTTCTTCATTTGAAATTTTAACTTCAAGTTTTAAATTTAATAAATCTACAAAAATTTCATCACCATCTTCTAAAAGACCTATCATTCCACCTTCATAAGCTTCTGGAGAAATATGACCAATACAAAAACCTCTAGTTCCTCCAGAAAATCTTCCATCGGTTAAAAGGCAAACGTCTTTGTCAAGCCCCATTCCTGATAATGCTGATGTTGGTGTAAGCATTTCTCTCATTCCAGGTCCTCCTTTAGGCCCTTCATATCTTATTACAACAACATCACCTTTTTGAATTTTTCCTTTTAAAATATCATCTACTGCAAAATCTTCACCATTATATACTTTTGCTTCCCCTTTAAATGTTTTTACAGAAGAATCCACTGCCGATTTTTTTATAACCGCACCATTTGGAGCAAGATTTCCTCTTAATATTTTTATTCCACCATCACGTGAATAAGGGTTGTCATAATCTCTTATAACTTTATCGTCTTTTTTTTCATGAAGAGTTTCTTTTAAAGTAACTCCGTAAGATGTCATACAATCTAAATTCATCAAATTCAATTTGCTAAGTTCATTCATTACAGCTTTAACTCCTCCAGAGTCATTTAAATCTTGCATGTAATTTCCTCCTGCAGGAGAAAGTCTACATAGATTTGGAGTTATTTCACTTGAGTGATTTAAATCATCTAAATTAATGTCGATTCCTGCTTCATGAGCAATTGCAGTTAAATGTAAAACTGTATTTGTAGAACATCCTAATGCCATATCAACTCTCATTGCATTGTCAAAAGCTTCTTTTGTCATAATATCTCTTGGTCTTATATTTTTTTTCAAAAGATTTACAATAGCCTTTCCTGTATATTTTGCAATTCTTTTTCTTTCTGAGAAAACCGCTGGAACGGTTGCATTTCCGTTTAACGCCATTCCCAAAGCTTCTGTCATGCAATTCATAGAATTTGCAGTAAACATACCAGAACATGAACCACATGTTGGACATGCATTTTCTTCAAGTTTATATAGTTCATCTTGTGTCATTTTTCCATCTGAAACTTTGCCAACTGCTTCAAAAATCGTCGTTATATCTACGTTTTCTCCATTGTATTTTCCTGCAAGCATTGGCCCTCCACTTACAATAATTGAAGGAATATTTATTCTTGCAGCTGCCATTAACATTGCAGGAACAACTTTATCACATGACGGAATTAAAACTAAAGCATCTAATGAATGAGCCTTTGCCATAACTTCTATGCTATCGCAAATTATTTCCCTAGAAACAAGTGAATATTTCATTCCTTCGTGATTCATTGAAATTCCATCACAAACAGCTATTGCTGGAAATTCTAAAGGGGTTGCTCCATTTGCAAGAATTGATCTTTTTACAGCATCTGAAATTTCTCTAAGACCTATATGACCAGGAACAATTTCATTAAATGAATTTACTACTCCTATAAATGGTTTTTCAATTTCTTCATCTGTTAATCCATCAGCTTTTAATAATGCTCTATGGGGTGCTTTTGTAAGCCCTTTTTTTGCCAAATCACTTTTCATTCTAATTTCCTATTTTTTATTTAAAAATGTCATCATGCTTCTTAAATTTCTACCAACTTCACTTATTTCATCATTTAAAGCATCTTGTCTATATTTATTGAAATTTTTTCTTCCGTTTTCGTTTTCTTCTATCCACTCTTTAGCAAATTTTCCAGACTGGATATCTTTTAAAACTTCTTTCATTGAATTTTTCACATGATCATCTACAATTCTTTTTCCAGAAACATAATCACCATATTCTGCAGTATCACTTATTGAATATCTCATTCCCTCAAATCCGCCTTTATAAAGAAGGTCTACTACAAGTTTCATTTCATGAACACAATCAAAATATGCAACTTCTTTTTGATACCCTGCAGAAACAAGTGTTTCAAAACCTGCTTTCATTAGTGAATTTACACCACCACAAAGTACTGCCTGCTCTCCAAAAAGGTCTGTTTCAGTTTCTTCTTTAAAAGTCGTCTCTAAAACTCCAGCTCTTGTTGCACCAATTGCTTTTGCATATTGAAGTACAAGTTTATAAGCATTTCCAGAATAATCATTTTCAACTGCAAAAACTGCAGGAACTCCACTTCCTTGTAAAAAAACATCTCTTACCAAATGTCCCGGTCCTTTTGGTGCAACCATAAATACATCCACAAAATCAGGTGGGGTGATTTGTCCAAAATGAATATTAAATCCATGAGCAAAAACAAGAGTTTGGCCTTCTTTTAAATTATCTTTTATGTACATATCATAAACTTGTTTTTGTTTTTCATCTGGTATTAACATAACAAGCAAATCTGCTTCTTTTGATGCAGATTCTACATTTAAAACTTCAAATCCATCTTTTTTAGCTTTTTCAATTGATTTACTTCCATCATATAGTGCAACTTTTACATTACATCCAGAGTCTCTTAAATTTTGTGCATGAGCATGCCCTTGACTTCCATAACCTACAACAACTATTTTTAAATTTTTAAGTTCATTTACATCAACATCTTTGTCATAATACATTTTTGCCATTTTTTTGTCCTCTTTCTTTTTATTTTTATAAATTAACAACTCTTAAATTTTCAACATCACAAAGTTTATTCATATGCGATAAAACCGCATCTAAAGGTGTATCATCTTCATTTAATACAAGTTCTACATCTTTACAGTCATTTGTCATTGATATTGACTTAAGCTTTAGTTCTCTTCTTCTTAATGTCATTGCTACTCTCATAAAAGAATCCATTCCATGTAATAAATTTGCGTATAATTTTTTTTGCATTTTTTTCTCCTTTATTTTTTATTTTTAAGGGCAATAAAAAAACTTCCGTCTCAATCACCCTTGGTGAAGAGACGAAAGTTATGTTTGCAAATTTATTTATACACTACTTCCGCGGTACCACTCTTCTTCATCTTTAAACGATATCTTTTAACGATGCACTCTGTTTTGAAATGAATATCTCTGTAACGGGAGATCCCGACAAATCTTACTGTTGTTCAGATTTGCTGTTCAATGGTGATTTTCTGAAAAAAATTGTTTTGTAGCTTTCACCAACCGCTACTTCTCTTTAAACGCCTTTAATCGTACTTTTCCATATCCACATTTTTTTATTGAAAATATTATATACCATAAATTAAAAAATATCAAATTTTTTTTATAAAAATTTTTTACATAGATTTTTTTCGTTTAAATTCCTTTTTTCTGTATTTTTAAAATTTTAAATTTAGTAAGTAAAAAGCATCCAAATTTGGATGCTTTAAAAATTTTATTTATCTTTTTTTCTTTTTTCAAGTTCACTTGCAGCTGCTGCAACCGCTCCTAAAAGTCCTGTTATTGATAAAACACCTGTTTTTGGATTTGTTGTAGATGTTTTATAAGCTACTGTTTTATCAATAGTTTTTGTAGTTGCATCTTTCTCATCTTCGCTTTGTTCTTTATCTATAGGTTTTGCTATGTCTTCAATATCTATCCATGGGATTGATTTATGTTCTTCTTCTTTTTCTATAGGTTTTGCTATGTCTTCAATGTCTGTCCACGGGATTGATTTATGTTCTTCTTCTTTTTCTATAGGCTTTGCTATGTCTTCAATGTCTGTCCATGGGATTGATTTACCTTCGTCATCTTTGTCTGTTACATCTGGGTTTGTATCTCCATCTGTATCTCTTTGTAATGTGATCGTAAATTCTACTGGGGTTGATTCGTTGTTATTTTCATCTTTCGCTTTTACTGTTACTTTAATTTCTTTTTCTTTGTCATCTCCCCAATCGTCTTTCTTTGTTGGAACTCCTTCGATTTGTCCAGTCTCTTTATTGTATGTTAGTCCATCAGGTAATCCTTCTACTGTTACTATTGCTTTTTTATCATCTGTTGTTACTGGTATTGGTGTTATTTCTACGCCTTCTACTACTGTTTTATCATCTATTGGTGTTACTTTTGGTGGTATTTTGTCTTTTTTAATTTTTATTGTGAAAGTTTCTAATGTTTCATTTCCTTCTTCATCTTTTGCAGTTACTGTTATTTCATAATTTCTTTCTTCTTCGTCTTCTTTCCAATCATTTATTTTTGGTGATTTTCCTGTTATTCTTCCTATTTCTTTTTCTTTGTCATATTCAAATGTAAGATATTCTGGAAGTTCTTTTATTTCTGCTATTACTTTTCCTTTGGTTATATTTGTTCTAAGTATTTCAACTGCTATTTCGTCTATTTTTTCTTCTTCAGTATATTCTTTATCTTCAATTGGCTTTATTCCAAACTCTACAAGTATTGGTACTTCAAATTCCCATTTTGAATGTTCTATATAATTTACCCGTTCACTTCTGCCAAAATGCTCAAAACTATATTTATCTAATTCTTCTGGGTTTTTATCTAAAATTGATACGTCAAAAAATGGCAATTCTAAATATCGTTCACCATAAGGAATAACTCTACCAAACTGTGATGTAACTTTTACTTTTCCATACTTTAAACCAGGTGTTTTTGTACTAGGTTTTTCTACCCACTCAATACGATTGTATAAAGCTTTATCAGCTTGTTTAAAAAAATTATAAAATGCTCTTTCGTAGTTTTCTGTCAAAAAAGGCTCTCTAGCAAATTCTTTTAAACTTCCATTAATTGGAACTGTCAAAATTTCATCACTAAGTTCTGGCTTTAGATATACCATTGGAAAAGAAATAAATGAAGGACCATTTTCATCCAGACGTAGTCCACTATATGAAGAAAAATCAAAATTCTTTAAATTTTTATCTGCAGGTTCTAATTCAAACCTATACATATCAGATGCTTTTCCCATTTTTGATGGATCTTTTATTTTTATAATTCCAATTCTTGCATTAAGAGGTTCCCAATCATTAACAAGATATACATCTTTTTCTGTGTATTCTTCTTCATTATATGGGTCAACTAAAAGTTCTCCTAAAACTTCTCCGTCTAAATTTTTTAATACAAATTTATTTCCTTCTGAAACTCCTGGATAAACTTTATAAATAAATTTTAAAGTGTCATCTCCTTCAAAGTAATTGCCCAACCAGTATAAATCAACTGGGAAAGGATGCACTTCATCATAAGAATAGTTAACATCCATATATGATTTTTCAATATCTTCTTCATTTTCATCTATATAAATTTCTGAAAATGCATAATCAAAGCTGTCATCTTCATAAGTTACTTTTACTTTAATCTCAAGCTTTTTATTTACAAATTCATCAGGTGCATCATGTTTAAATGAAATAATTCCTGTTTTTTCATCTATTTCTAAAAATTCTGGTGCATTTTCAACAAATTCAAACTTTTTAGGTTCTATTGTTGCTTTATCTTTTCCATAAATATCAAAAGGGTCATCTCCATAAACAAATACTCCATCATTTGTTGTTATAGTCCTTTTGGTATTTATTTCTTGCGGATACATAAGGCTACTTACATTAAATCCATTTCTTTGAACTACTTTTTTGGATATTTTAATACATACCTATCTGCATCGTTTACTTTTTCCACTACATTTACTTTATATGTAAAATTTTTAATTGACATATCAGAAAATGTAACTCTAAATGGTATTTCAACTTCCCCTAAAGGAAAATCTTCAGGTGGTGTAAATTTATAAATATTAAATAAAGTTACACCAGTTTTGTTATTAATAGCAATAGAAAGTTCAGAACCTTCAGGCACACGCTCTAAATACTCTTCCATAGTTTCAGCATTGAAATCTAAAGTCCAGTCATTCATTAAACCATAATCTTTATCTATTTTATCATTATTTGGATAGCTAAGTAGCCTTATTTCTCCATCATCACAACCGTAAGAAGTCCAAATATCTATTGTTGCATAAAGAGTTCTTCCTCTTTCGACTTCATTTTTTGTATTTTCATATAGATTATATGACATAGGTCGCATTACAAGTGCAACAACTTGGTCTGCAATAGTTTGTTGTTGTTCTTTTTCTGGTTCATCTTCTAAAAGTATTAAGTTATTTGCACTATTTTCTTTTTTATTTAATGCTTCTTTTATTTTATCTAACAGTGCTAAAAGTTCCGTATCTTTTATATTTTTTTTAGTATTTTCTATTAGTTGTATTTTTTCTTCATAATCTTTTGTAGTTTCAAGCTTTTCATTTAGTTTTAGAACTTCTTCGTATTCTACATTTTTAGGATTTTCAAGTTTTTCAAAAGTAAGATATTCAACATTTGAATTTTTGTTTTTTATATTTTCGTTTTCTTTATATTCACTTTCTTCTAAGTTTTCTGTATTTTCTATAATCTTGTCTTCTTTTTCTGTTTCTTCTTTTATTTCTTCATTTTTATTTTCTAAAGATAAATCTTCATCTGTTATTTCTTTTTCAATTGCTTCAACAACTTCTTCATCTGATGCATATGATTTTGAATTTAACCCAAGTGAAGTTGCAACTGCTACAGCTGTAAGTATGGTTTTAAATTTAATTTTGTTTTTCATTCTTAACGCTTCCCCATTTTAAAATTTTCTTGCAAACTTTTTTCTTTTTAATTATACTTACTTTTGCATTTTATTCAAAAAGATGAATTACCCCTCAGCTTTGATTTTACAATGTTTTAAATTCATTTTATGAAAATACCAATAAAATAATATTAATAATTTTTAATATATTTTATATATTTTAAAATTTACAAATTTTTCATAAAAAAATGATGATATTATATAATATCATCATTTTTTATCATTTAATTAAGCATTGATTCTATTGATTTTGTATCTTTTTCTTCTTTCAAAGTTGAAATAAAATCATCTAAATCTACATTTTTTATTTCTTCACCATTTCTTTTTCTTACAGAAAGTTTTCCACTTTCTTTTTCATTTTCTCCTACAACTAACATGTAATTTGTTTTCATTAGTTGAGCTTCTCTTATTTTATAACCTACTTTTTCATTTTTTGAATCAACTTTTACTCTAAAATTATTTTTCTCTATTTTTTCTTTAAGTTCATTTGCAAAATCAAGATACTTATCTGAAACTGGTATTATTACAACTTGTTGTGGGTTTAACCATAATGGGAAATGGCCAGCAAAATGTTCTGTTAATATTCCAATAAATCTTTCAAGTGAACCAAAAAGTGCTCTGTGAATCATTACCGGTCTTTTCTTTTCTCCATTTTCATCTATATATGTTAAATCAAAATTTTCAGGAAGTTGGAAGTCAAGCTGAATTGTTCCACATTGCCAAGTTCTTTTTGCTGCATCTTGAATATGAAAGTCGATTTTAGGTCCATAAAATGCTCCATCACCTTCATTTATTTTGTAATCAAGTTTTTTTGTATCAAGTACTTTTTTAAGGCTTTCTTCTGCATAATTCCAACTTTCAATATCTCCCATAAAATCATCTGGCCTTGTTGAAAGCTCAAGTGTGTATTTAAAACCAAATGTACTGTAAAGGTAATCTGCAAGGTCTATTATTTTTACAACTTCTTCTTCGATTTGTGAAGGAAGGCAATAAACATGTGCATCATCTTGTGTGAATGTTCTTACTCTGAAAAGTCCGTGCAATGCTCCTGAAAGTTCGTGTCTATGAACTTTTCCAAACTCTGCCATTCTTATTGGCAAATCTCTATAGGAATGTTGTTCATCTGAATATGTTAATACGGATCCTGGGCAGTTCATTGGTTTTACAGCATATCCTTCATTATCAATTTCTGTAAAATACATATTTTCTTTGTAGTGATCCCAATGGCCTGAACGATGCCATAATTTATCATTTAATATTATTGGTGTTTCTATTTCACCATATCCGTTGTGATTTAAAACATCTCTCCACCAATATTCTAGTGAATTTTTTATTATCATTCCATTTGGTTTAAAGAATGGGAATCCTGGTCCTTCTTCATGAAATTCAAAAAGTCCCATTTCTTTTCCAATTTTTCTGTGGTCTCTTTTTTCTGCATCGGCTCTTCTTTCAAGTTCTTCATCAAGAAGTTTCTTTTTAGGGAATGAAATTCCATAAATTCTCTGAAGCATTTGTTTATCAGAGTCACCTCTCCAATAAGCTCCTGCTATTGAAAGAAGTTTTACAGCTTTTATATCTTTTGTATTTTTAAGATGCGGTCCTTTACATAAATCAACAAAATCACCAAGTTTATATAGTGAAATTTTTTCATCTTCTGGTAAATCTTCAATTATTTCTACTTTATAATTTTGATTTTTTTCTTTAAAATATTTTATTGCTTCTTCTCTTGAAATTTCTATTTTTTCAAGTTCATATCCTTTTTTTGCGATTTCAAGCATTCTTTTTTCAATTTTTTCTAAATCTTCTGGTACAAATCTGTGTTCTGTATCCATATCATAATAAAATCCTGTTTCTGTAGAAGGTCCTATTGCAAATTTTACATCAGAAAAAAGTTCACTGATTGCACATGCCATTAAATGGCTTGTTGTATGCCAAAAAATTTGTTTTCCTTCTGGGTCATCAAATTTTACTGCTTTAAAATCACTATCTTCTTCTATTTCGTCATTTAATCCTAAAATTTTTCCATTGACTACAGCTCCAAGACATACTCTTAAAAGTGATTCTGAAATATCTGAAATTACATTTTCAACTTTTACTTTTTTTTCATATTCTTTTATGCTTCCATCAGGTAAATTAATTTTCATTTTTCCCTCCAAATATTTGTTTTTAATTTTTACATAATGAATGACTTTTAAAATTAAAAAAGGTCTGCCATCCTAAAGGACGACAGACCGTGGTTCCACCTTAATTTATTCTCTAAAAATTTAACGCATTCATACGTTGCCCATTACGGCAAAATAATGAGGGTGGTTTTCAAAAATTTTCTGATAATGACTTTTCAGCTTCCGTCATTTCTCTAAAATCTTCTTAATTTTTTACTCTTCCTCATGTTAAAAATATTATGCTTTAATTTTACTTAAATAATTTTTTTTTGCAAACTTTATTTTTACTAAAATTTATTAAAATTTCTTTTGACCTTCAATATATGTCCCTTTAAGTTCTAATTCTTCATCAAATACTATAAAATCTGCATCTCTTCCAACTTCAAGTTTTCCACAAACATCGTCAATTCCAACGGATTTTGCTGCAACTATACTTGCCATATTTATAGCATCTTGAACTTCGCAAATATCCCAATCTACAACATTTTTCACTGCATCTTTTAGTCTTAAAATTGAACCTGCAAGTGAACCTCCATCTTTTAACCTTGCAGTTTCTCCATCAACCACAACAGGAAATTCTCCAAGCATATAATCTCCATTAGGCATTCCACCTGCCATCATGCAATCTGTAATTAATGCTACATGATCACATCCTTTATGTTTTATCATTATGTTTGCAGCATCTGGTGAAACATGATGTCCATCACAAATCATTTCTGCAATTGCATCTGATTCCATTGCAGCTCCTACCATTCCAGGGTCTCTATGATGAAGTGGGCTCATTCCATTATATACGTGTACAAAAATATTTGCTCCAGCATCAACTGCATCCATTGCTTGTTCAAATGTTGCTGATGAATGTCCAAGTGCAACATAAACTCCCATTTGGTTTGCTTCTTTTATAAATTCTTCTACACCTTTTCTTTCTGGTGCAATTGCAATTTTATTTACAAGTCCATTTGAAAGTTCTTTCCATTTTTTTAATTTTTCTATATCTGGATCTTCCATATAATCTGCATTTTGTGCACCTTTATGCTCTTGTGTAAAAAAAGGTCCTTCAAGAAAAATTCCTCTTACTTTTGCTCCTTCTACATCTTTATATTCTTTTCCAATAAGCTCACATGCTTTGTTTAAATTTTCAGTTGTATCTGTGAGTGTTGTAGGAAGGAAACTTGTTACTCCATTTTCTAAAAGTCCTTTTGATATTTCATTTAATGCACCTTCTTCTATATCCATTACATCATGGTTATGAAAACCGTGGATATGTGTATCTACAAGACCTGGTGCTATTAAAAATCCTAAATCTTCAAATTTTTCTGGAACTTTTTTTGAAAATGATTTTATTTTCCCATTTTCAACTTCCATGAAATAATCTTCAAGTACTTTATCTTCTAACACAATATAATCTGCTTTATAAAACATATATTCCTCCGTTTAATAGTATTATAATAAATGTTTTAAAATTATCAATAAATGTTTGTTTTACTATTCTTTAATTTAATAAAAAAGCGAGAAAATCTTAAAGTTATAGATAATCTCGCTTAAATTATTATTCAGCTTCTTTTAAAAGTTCTGTTAAAACATATCCTTGGTAGAAATCACCAAATTTTACAAAACTCCAATCTCCTTCAATTTTAAGTCTATCAACTACAGTGCCTGGTTCTATTTCTGTTACTATTTCAGAATCTGTAGATGGTTCTTGTCTTAAATTTGTAGTTGAATCAACTGTAAATGTTCCAATAGCATCTTCTGCTTCTTTTTCAATTCTATTAAGTTCAAGTTCATCTGAAAGTGATGCTTTAGATGATACAACTCCACTTGGTAAAGATTCTTTAACAGATGTAAAATCAGTTGTTATTTCTGAAGAATTATCTGTATGTCTTTTTGAAACATATTCATCTTTTTTTGAACATCCTGCAAAGATTACTGTTGATAACAATAGTGTTAAAATTATTTTTTTATTCATTATATTACTCCTCCTGAAATTATTATTCCTAAAACTTCTCCATTCACTTTTTTTATTTTTTCAATTGAATTATCAAGATCTTTTTTATTTGAATATTTGTAATCTGTTATTATGATAACCCCATCTGTTTTTGTAGAAATTAAATTCGCATCGGCTCTTTTTTTATTTGGCGGGGTATCTATTAAAATATAGTCATATTTATGCTTTATAGAATCTAAAAAGCCTTGTAAGTTAGATGAATCGATTGTATCAAAACTTTCATCAATTTTTTCTCCACTTAAAATTAAATCGAGATTTTCTTGATAAATATCTTTTGTAATTACATTTTCATAAGGTATTTTATGTGTTATTACATCTGAAAATCCTTTATTATTTGTGCTTTTTGTTAAGTTAGAAATTTTACCATTATTTAAATTTGCATCTATTAAGCAAATTTTATATCCGCCTTTTGCAAAATTTCTTGCCAAAGCTACAACAGTCTCTGATTTTTTTACTCTTGCATCAGTTGAGGTAAATGATATTACAGATTTATAATCTAAAGAATGTTCTATATTTAATCTAAGTGTTTCAATATAATTTTTTGATGGTTTATTTTTGCTCATTTAAATCAACTCCGTCTATTCTTGGAATTTGCCCTAAAACATTATATTTTTCATTTATATTTTTTATTGTATAAATACTTTTATCTGAAATTGTTGTTATTAATGTGTCTAAAATTCCAAATACAAGACCCACTAATGCTCCTAAAATAATTGACTTATTTGTATTTGAAATTGCATATTCATTTCCAATTCCATACTCAAGAATTTTTGCTTTTCCTTTATATTCTTTATTTATTACTTTTACTGCAAAATCAGCTGTTTCATCTGCAAGATCCGATGCTTTAAGTGCATTTTTATCTTTTGCCTTTATTGTAACAACTGCTGAATCTTCATCTGTTTGAATTTCAACTTTTTTATTATACTCTTCAACTGTCATATCAAGACCAAGATTTTCTATAACTTGTTTTTTTATAGATGTTGTGTTGATTAAATCTTTATAACTTGCAACTTCTGTGACATTTTCAGGTTTTGAAGTCCCCATAACTTTTGATTCTGAAACATATGTCTGTGGTATTAAAAACAAATAACATACATATGATATAGCCGAAAAAAGCACAATATAAATTATTGCTCTCCATAAATTTTTAAAAAAAATGACTGCTCTACTCATATTTTTTCCTTTCAATATAATCTTTGGCACCTTTAAGCATATATTTTTTTGCTTCCTTTTTTGAAACTTTTTCTAGCATTTCTTTATGCCTAAATAAGAACTGTTCTATATATAGTCTATAGCCTTTGTTGAAAAGTGCAACAGAAAGCTTACCTTTATCGTAAAAAAATTTTTCGTCGTATTCTTTAAACCATGTTGAACTATCATTATATACTTTTGCTATAAGGTTTGTATTTGTTCTAACTTTAAGTTTTTTATCTATTGCATCTTTTAAAAAAAGAGTATCTTCCCCTGAGCCATTTTTACTACCTGCTCCAAAATATGTTGAAAAATGAATATTTCTTTTTTCAATTTCTTCTCTTTTAAATACAAAATGAACCGAGCCATATCTTAACGCATTAAAAACTTTTAAGTTTTTTTCTTCTTTTACTTTTATAGTTTTTTTACCAGAATTGTAAATTTCTGTTTTAAATACAAAGAAATCTACATCTGGATTTTTTTTGAAAGAGTTTTCTATTTTTTATTTATAATCATCTTCAAAAACTTCATCATCATCACAAAGAACTATTATGTCTGCTTTTGAATTTAAAAGTCCAATATTTCTACTTGTACCAGATCCTTTTGTATCGGTATTTATCATTCTAATTTTTTTACCATTTTCAACTATTTCTTCATACTTATTATATCCACATTGATTTACTATTAAAGCATCCGTTTTTATATTAAGTTTTCTATAAAAATTTATATTTTTCTGATTTACTGTTGAACAAACTACTTCTATATTCATTAATCCCTTTCAAAAATATCTTTTGTATAAATTTTATCTTCAACATCTTTAAGATCTTTATCTTTTCTATTTGCAATTATTATATCTGAAATATTTTTAAATTCTGATAAATTATGAATTATTTTCAAATCTTCAAATTCATCTTCTTTAATTGTAGGTTCAAAAACTACAACTTTGACATTTTTTCTTTTTAGAATTGAAATGATATCAAATACTGCAGATTTTCTAAAATTATCCGACCCTTTTTTCATTGTAAGTCTATATACGCCTACTATTTTTGGATTTTTTCCAATTATTTCATCTGCTATAAATTTTTTTCTTGTATCATTTGAACTTACTATTGCAGAGATTAAATTATTTGGAATACTTTTATAACTTGAAAGAAGTTGTTTTGTATCTTTTGGAAGGCAATATCCCCCATATCCAAATGATGGATTATTATAAAAATTTCCTATTCTTTTATCTGAACAAATTCCATCAACTAATGATTTTGTATTTAAATTATTTACAGCTGCAAAATTATCAAGTTCATTAAAAAATGCAACTCTCATTGCAAGATATGTATTTGAAAATAGTTTTACTGCCTCGGCTTCGGTTGAAGTCATCAAAAAAACTTCTGGATCATTTAATACAGATTCTTTATATAGGTTTAAAATAATATTAGCTTTCTCTGATTTTTCACCTATTATTATTCTTGATGGATTAAGGCTATCATATAATGCTTTTCCTTCTCTTAGAAATTCTGGTGAAAAAACAATTGTTCCATAAGGATATTTTTTATTTACTTTATTTGTGTATCCTATTGGTACAGTTGACTTTATCATTACAAGATGTTCTTTTTTGTCAGAAAATATATCATCTAGTACGCAATCTAAAATAGAGGTATCAAAATTATCTTTTTCTTCATCGAAATTTGTTGGAAGTGAAAGCACAATAAGACCACTATCTTTATAGTCATCTTTTACATTTTTTTTTGCAATTAAATTTAAATTTTTATTTTCTAAATAATATATTATTTCTTCATCTCTAAGAGGTGATTTTCTTTCATTAATGCTTTTTACTTTTTCATCATCTAAATCTATGCCTACAACTTCATTTTTAAGCGAGAACAAAATTGCATTTGAAAGTCCAACATATCCAAGACCTACAACTGTTATTTTCATTTTAACCCCCAATTTATACATATTATACATTTTTAAGTATTTTTTTCGAACATAAAAAAGTATAACTTTTAATAATTTCAATTAAAAACTTTCTATCATTGTAAGGTTACCATCTATTTCAAAATCATTCATGTTATTTAACAAAATAAAGAAATCACCCTTTTTTATTTCGTATTCTTCTTTTCCTGCTTTTAATTTTCCTTTTCCAGAAATAACACTTTCTATTACATAATCATTATTCTTTTTTATATGTGATTTTTTTTCAATTTCATATTTATTTACGCTAAAAAAATCATTTTTAATTAGTTTTGTAAATGTATAATTTTCTTTTTTTTCTTCATCAAATTTTTTAAAAGTATGTTTTTCATAATCTATTGAAGAAATTGCTTCTTTTAAATGAAGTTCTCTTAAATTTCCTTTTTCATCTTTCCTGCCATAATCATAAAGCCTATATGTTGTATCTGAAGCTTGTTGAATTTCAAGTACAAAACATCCTTTTTTTATTGCATGAACAACTCCTGCAGGCACATAGTAAAAATCGTCTTTTTTTACTTTTTTTATACTTAGAAGTTCATTCCGTTTATGTTTTTTTATTTTTTCAATAACTTTTTCTTTTTCATTCTCATTTAAACCGTAAACTATCGATGACTCTTTTTCGTTTAAAAAATACCAACATTCATTTTTTGCAAACGCATGGTTTTTTTTAGCCATTTCTTCATTCGGATGAACCTGTATAGATAAGTCGTCATTTGCATCTATAAGTTTTATTAAAAGAGGAAATCTGTCAGATTTAAGAGAAAATAATGACTTATTTTCTTTATAAAATTTTTCAAATTCAATCCCCTTATACTCTCCATTTAAAATAACAGAACTCATGTTTTCCATTGCAGAAACAGCCCGATATTCTCCTATTTTTTCTTTATTTGTATTAACATAGAATTCATTAAGCTTATTTCCACCCCGAATTTTTTTTGAAGTTTTTCCTTTTAAAAACAAAACACTTTGCATATAAACTCCTTTTTAAATTTTAATATATCTTGCAATACATAATAGTTGTTTACTTTTATTTTACTCTTTGAAAATTTTGACAATTAGGAATTGAAAGCTATAAAATATTATAGAATAAAATGAAAAATGTGTATATAAACCTAAATAATTAAAAAGTGTAATGATTGATACAAAAAATTATTTATAAATTTATATAGTTAGTATTTTTATTTCAAAAAAAATTGAGGTAATAATGAGCATTATTGAGGCAAATAATTTAAGTAAAGAATTTAAAATAAATAAAAAAAGAAATTTTATCGATTATTTTAATTTTAAGAAAAATAATGAAACTATAAAATCCATAGATTCTGTTAATTTTAACATAAGTGAAGGGGAAAAAGTAGGTCTTATTGGGTTAAATGGAGCAGGTAAAAGTACCTTGATTAAAATGATGACAGGAATACTCTTGCCAAGTTCAGGTAGTATTTCAGTTTTGGGTAGAGATCCTTTTACAGATAGAATTAAAAATAATAAAGAAATTTCAACAGTTTTTGGGCAAAGATGTAAACTAAGATGGGATGTTTCTCCTATGGAATCATATTATTTGATAAAAGAAATGTATGATATTTGTGACTTAGATTTTGATAATAGACTAAAATATTTATCTAGGCTACTAGATATAAATAGTTTTATATATTCTCCTGTAAGAACCCTAAGTTTAGGACAAAAAATGAAAGCAGAACTTGTAAGTAGTTTTCTATATGATCCTAAAATAGTTTTTTTAGATGAACCAACTATAGGTTTAGATATTCTATCAAAAGATTCAATTATAAAATTTTTAAAAGAGGTTAAAAATAAAACTACGCTGATATTAACTACACATGATTTCGAGGATATAGAAAAAATATGTGATAGAGTGATAATTTTACATAAAGGAAAAATAATTAAAGATTGCTCAATAGATGAAATTTCAAATATTTATGATATGGAAAATTTGGAAATATTATTAAAAAGAATACCTACTGATATAGAGAAAAAATTAGATTCTTTAGGCTATACCTACACTTTAGATTCAAATATTATAAGAATTGATACAACATGCAACAGAGATAAGTCCAAATTAGTAAAAGAAGTATATAAGCTCTTTGATAAAGACATTGATATTATACAATTTTCAAAAATCAACTTTAAAGATTCTTTAAAATACTTTTTAAACGAAAATATAAAGAGAAATGACAATGAAAAGTAAATTTAATATAAGAAAAAGACTAATAAAAATCGGGTTTTTGGTTAATCAAATATACAAAGAAGCTATAGTAATTAGAATAATAAGTGATTTCTTATTTATCATTATGCAATATTATATTTGGAAAGCAATTTATAAAACAAATACCATAAATTCATTCACATTTACAGAAATGATTAGTTATATCATAATATCAAAAATAATTGTAAATATACTCCCTGGTAATGTATCAAGTGATATAGGATATAAAATAAAAACTGGTGACATATTATTTAGCCTATTAACTCCTTATTCTTTTACAGAAATTCAACTATTTGAAAATATTGGCAAAAGCTTATTTAAACTTTTAGTTATAAATATACCCCTTTATCTTGCTTATTTTCTCATTATAGGGATAAATATTCAAATAATTTACTTATTGGAATTTATTTTATTAATAAGCTTAACCTATATTTTTTACTTCTTTTTTGAACTTTTATTTGGAGTTATATATTTTTATACAAATAGCCAATGGGGAATTCAAAATTTAAAGTATGCAGTTTTACTTATTTTTTCTGGCAAGATTATACCAATAAAATTTTACCCTAGTATACTTTATAAAATTTCAAATTTCTTGCCCTTTAAATATTTTATAAATGTACCAATTCTTACTTTATTGGGAAAAAATAATAATTTTATAGATTCAATTATTATATTATCTATAAATATACTTATTATTTTTATGATTTTTAATATCACTTACAAAATGGCAATAAAAAGATTAACAATTCAAGGAGGTTAGGATGAAATTAAAAAAGTATTGGGATATATATTTAAAGACATTTAAATTAAATTTGAAATCTTTAATGATATACGATGTTGATTTTATAATAGGAATATTTGCAATGTTAATAAAAACATTAATCAATTTTTCGGTTATTTTGATTATTTTTAATGTTGTTTCCAATATTAATGGATGGACATTTGAGCAAATGCTATTTTTATATGGATTTTCTACAACATCATTTGCAATTTGGCATTGTTTTTTTATAAATACAATAACAATTCCATATTATATAAAAACAGGTGAATTTGATAGATTTTTGACCAAACCCTTTAATCCTCTATTTTTAATTTTAATAGAAGGCTTTGATGAGGATGGACGGAGTGAACTTTTATTTGGATTAATAATTAGCATAATTTCAATATTAAATTTGCACTTATATAGTCCTTTAATACTAATTCTTCCACCACTTTGGCTTGTCTGCTCTTTAATATATGCAGCAATATCAATTATCTTATCAACAGTGTCATTTTTTACCATAGATAATGTTGATATTACAGATTTAACCTTACAGCTTAACGAATTTTCAAAGTATCCTATAAACATATTTGGAAAATTTTTGATGGCACTTTTTACTATAGTATTTCCAATAGGATTTGCTTCATATTATCCAAGCTTAATATTTATTGAAAAATTTACAAGTACTAATATATTTTTTGTTTTTATAACATTTTTTTATTCTATTATTTTTTTTATAGTTAGTATTTTTATATGGATGAAATGTTTAAAAAAATATACTAGTAGCGGGTTTTAGTAAAAAACTTAATAAGTTATACTAAATAAAATTAGGGTGATATTGTAGAAAAAGTTTTTCTACAATATCACCCTTTTTAATTAATAAATTTTTATCTCTTTTCAAGAGGAACATATTCATTTTCTTCTGAAATAGTTAAGTATGCAGGCCTCATTATTTTTTTATCTCTTATCTGTTCTATTCTATGAGCACACCACCCTGCAGTTCTTGCTATGGTGAATATTGGAGTAAACAGATCTTCACTTAAACCAAGCATTTTATAAATAAATCCAGAATATAAATCGACATTTGCACATATTTTAAAATCATCTCCAAATCTTTCTTTAAAAATTTGTTTAGATGTTTTTTCTATGAGTTCTATAAAATGGAATTTTTCATACATTCCCTTAGCTATTGCTACTTCTCTTCCATTTTCTTTTAAAATTTCAGTTCTAGGATCTGAAAGTGTGTATACCGCATGACCCATTCCATATATAAGTCCTGACTTATCAAATGCTTCTTTATCAAAAATTTTATTTAAATAATCATAAATTTGTTTTTCATTTTCTATATCGACATTTTCTGCTATATGTTCTATCATTTCATATGCTTTTTTATTTGCACCACCATGTCTTGGTCCTTTTAAAGAACCTATTGCTGCAGAAATTGCCGAATAAAAATCTGTACCTGTTGATGAAACTACATGAGTTGTAAAAGCTGAATTATTTCCTCCTCCGTGATCTGCATGAACTATTAGGCAAATATCAAGAAGTTGTGCTTCTTCTTTCGTAAATTTTCCGTCATTTCTTGTTAAGTGTAATATATTTTCAGAAAAAGGTCTTGCATCAAGAGCATTATGTAATATTAAGCTTTCTCTATCAAAATAATATTTTTTTGCCATATATGAATATGCTACAAGTAATGGCATTTTTGATATTATTGAAATTGCTTGTTCAAGTTGATGTGATAAATCTAGACTATCAGGATCTTTATCATATGAATAGAGTGAAAGCAAAACACTTTGAAGTTTATTCATTATATTTTCACTTGGCGTTTTTAAAATGGAATCTTCAATAAAAAATTTAGGAAGTTTCTGATTTATATTAATGAGCTCCAAAAATTCTTCAAGTTCTTCATATGATGGAAGTTTTCCAAAAAGTAGAAGAAAACATACTTCTTCAAACCCACTTCTTCTTTCACTTCTATAACCTCTACACAAATCTTCAAGGCTTATTCCTCTGTAAAAAAGCTTTCCTATTTCAGGAATTTTTTTACCATCTTCTTTTCTATATCCATGTACATCGGCAATTTTGGTAACTCCAACTAAAACCCCTGTCTGATCTGCATTTCTTAATCCTCTTTTAATATTTTTCTTTGCATAGATTGACGGATCTATATAGGAATTTTCTTCTACAAGATCTATAAGATGTTCTTTATAATCTTCTAATTTTTTATACATATTCACCCCAAATTCTCAATAATTTTTTCAGTATACATTTGTGTAGTTAAATTTCCTCCAAGATCTTTAGTAAAATTATTTTTATCAAGGAGAGTTTTCTTAATTGAACTTCTTAATTTTTCAGCATCATCTCTTAAATCTATATAGTCTAGTAGCATACAAAAACTTAAAAGAAGTGCCGTAGGATTTGCAATCCCTTTATTTGCAATATCAGGTGCAGAACCGTGAACAGATTCAAATAAGGCTATATCATCTCCTACATTTGCTCCTGGTACAAGACCAAGCCCACCAGTTAAGCCTGCACATAAATCTGAAAGTATATCTCCATATAAATTTTCAGTAAGTATTACTTGATATTTAGACGGATTTGAAACAAGTTGCATGCACATATTATCTATTAAAACTTCTTCAAGTTCTATTTCTTTGTAATTTTTCGAAACTTCTCTTGCAACATCTAAAAAAAGTCCATCTGAATATTTCATTATATTTGCCTTTGTAACTACTGTGACTTTTTCTTTTTTATTTGCTTTTGCAAATTCAAATGCTTTTTTTGCAATTCTTTCGCTTTTTTCTCGTGTAATTATTTTAATACTTTTTGCAGTATTTCCATCTTCTGAAATTTCTTCAATTCCAGCATATAAATCTTCAGTGTTTTCTCTAAATACTGTTATATCTACATTTTTAAAAGGTGTTTCTATTTTTGGAAAAGAAATTACTGGTCTTATATTTGCATAAAGATCATATTTTTTTCTAAGATATACATTTACAGATCTAAATCCTTCACCTATCGGGGTTGTTACAGGACCTTTTATTGCAACTTTATTTTTTTCAATTGAATCATATACATTTTGAGGAATAAGCTCTCCAAACTGTTCAAATGCAACTTTTCCAGCATTTACTTTTTCAAAATTAATATCCAAATTCATAGCTTTTGAAACTTCTAAAAGAGATCTACAAATTTCAGGGCCTATTCCATCACCCTCTATTAAAGTTACGTTATGCATTTTTTCCTCCCTGATTTTTTTCGTATGTTAAATAACCACCTACTTTTAAAATTTCTCTATCTCTTTGAGATGCATTAAGTAAAAGTGTATAATTTTCATTTTTACTTTCATTATATAAAGTCAATTCTTCACTATTTTTAACACCTTCTAACAGATTATTTAATACCAAAGTGTCAAATTCATTTATTTTATCATAGTCATCTTCATTTTTAAATGTTAAAGGAATAATTCCAGAATTTATTAAATTTTGTTTATGAATTCTTGCAAAAGATTTTGCAATAACTACTTTTATTCCCAAATACAAAGGTAAAAGAGCAGCATGTTCTCTTGATGATCCTTGACCGTAATTTTCTCCTGCAACAATAATTCCGCCATTGTTTTTTTCACATCTTTGTTTAAAATCATCTATTTTAGTTGTAAATGCGTATTTAGAAAGCTCTGGAATATTTGATCTTAATGGAAGAAGTTTTGCATTTGATGGACATATATCATCAGTTGTAATATTGTCACCTGCTTTAAAAACTACTTTCTTTTCAATTTTTTCACTAAGTTCTTTTCCAACAGGATAAGGCTTTATATTAGGTCCCATAACTATTTCATTATTTTTTCCGTCAGGATAAACTAAGTATGAATCTGTTTTTCCATAGGAATCGGGTTCTTTGATTGTAAGATTAAAATTTTTATCTGGTTCAGTTACATATCCATTTATAGCAGAAAATGCTGCAACTTCAGGGCTTACTAAATAAACATCTGCATTCATTGTTCCACTTCTACCTTTGAAATTTCTATTAAAAGTACGTAAACTTACAGCATTTGATTTTGGCGACTGACCCATTCCAATACAAGGACCACATCCTGATTCCAAAATTCTTGCACCAGATGCAATCATTTTTGATAAAGCTCCATTTTCACTTAATATTCTTAATATATTTGCAGAACCTGGGCTTATTGTAAGCGATACATTTTCATTTACTTTTTTACCATCTAAAATTTTTGCAACTTTCATCATGTCAGAATATGACGAATTTGTACATGAACCAATACAAATTTGGTCTACTTTAAGACCTTTAATTTCAGAAACATCTGCAACATTATCTGGAAGATGAGGTTTTGCAACTAAAGGATTTAATTTATCTAAATCAATATGAATTACTTCATCATAATGTGCATCAAAATCTGCACAAAGAGGTAGAAAATCTTCTTCTCTTCCCTGTCTTTTTAAATATTCTTTTGTATTCTCATCAGATGGGAAAATAGAACTTGTAGCTCCAAGTTCAGCACCCATATTACATATTGTGGCTCTATCAGTAACAGATAAATTTTTTATTCCATCTCCTGAATATTCCATTACATATCCTGTTCCACCTTTAACAGAAAGCCTTTTTAAAATTTCTAAAATTACATCTTTTCCATTACATCCATTTTTAAGTTTGCCTGAAAGAACAACATTATATACTTTAGGCATATTTAAATTGTAATAGCCATTTGCCATTGCAACTGCCACATCAACTCCTCCTGCACCAATTGCTAAAGCCGCCATTGCACCACTTGTTGGCGTATGTGAATCAGAACCAATTAGAACAATTCCTGGTTTTGAAAATTTTTCTAAATGTACTTGATGACAAATTCCTCCACCTGGTTTTGAAAAAATAATTCCATATTTATTTGCAGATGTTTTTATAAATTCATGATCATCAGCATTTTCAAAACCTGACTGAAGCATGTTATGATCTATGTATGCAACGGATAAATCGGTTTTAACTTTATCAATATCCATTGCCATTAGCTCAAGATATACCATTGTTCCTGTTGAATCTTGAGTAAGTGTTTGATTTACTTTTAATGTTATAGGACTACCTGCTTTAAGGTTTCCGCTTAAAAGATGATTTTCAATAATTTTATAAGTTAAAGATTTTCCCATTTTTGCCTCTTTCGTGTGATAAAGTATTTTCTTTAAATATACTTTATTCAATAGAAAAAACAAATTTGTAAAAAATAATCAAAATTTATACATGCTATTTTGAAAATTACTATACATATAAATTAAGTGATGAATAAATATAAAAAAATACCATAGTTAGCTTTTAATCTACTATGGTATTAAAAAATTCTTTTGATTTATTAAATTATGTCTGTAACTGGTAATTACATTTAATTAAAAAATCTGCGAATAAAAATATTCACAGACTTTTCTATTTTAATTATCTGAATAATTATCAAAATATCCTTGAATTAAAATTACAGGAGTTCCTTTATCTCCAGATCCACTTGTTAAATCTGAAAGTGAACCTAAAAGATCTGTAAGTGCTCTTGGTGTTGTTCCAAGTGTATCATCCTGTCCTTTTAAGTCGTCATCTTTTTCTCTGATTTTTTCCTTCATTTTTTCTTGAAGTTCTTCAGAACTTAAATTGCCAAGTTCATTATCTGCAACATATTTGATTTTTATCTCATTAGGAGTTCCAACAAGTCCTTTTGTATAAGCAGGTGAAACTACAGGATCTGCAAGTTCCCAAATTTTTCCTATAGGGTCTTTAAATGCACCGTCTCCATAAATCATTACTTCGATATTTTTATTAAACATTGAAATTAATTTTTCCTGTAATGCATCTACAAATTTTTGTCCGTCTCTTGGGAATAATTTTACTTTTCCTTCTGTAGAAAGGTTTGTTCCTAATAAACCGTAATCTGGGTTAAATCCTGATCCATCTACTGAACTATTTAAAATTTCATCAAGTCCTAAAACTACTTTTGCACCAGCATCTTTAAGTTGTCTTTTGTATTTATTTCTTGTATGAATTGAAGAAACCAAAATTTCATCTGTATAATCAAGAACTTTTCTTGCATCATTAAAGAAATATACTTCGCTATTTGGAGCAATTTGTTGATAAAATTCAACATAATCAACACCTGTAAATTCATGTTTGTATGAAGAACCTACTAATTTTCTATATCCTTCAAGATCTAAAACATCTGTATAAGGATTTATTCCTGAATCATAAAGAACTTCTTCATCCATTAATGAATTTCCAACTTCATCTTGAGGATATGAAAGACAAATTATAAGTTTTTTCCCTGATTTTGCAAATGCTCTTAAAAGAACTGAAAATCTATTTCTAGAAAGAATTGGAAAAAGAATTGCTATAGTATCTGAATCAAATTTGTTATTTATGTCTTTTGCTATTTGATCGATTGTAGCATAATTTCCTTGAGTTCTTGCAACCAAAGATTCTGTGACTGTAATCACATCTCTGTCATGTAACTCTAAATTGTGAGTTTCTACGGCATTTTTTATTGACTCGGAAACTATTTTTACCAAATCATCTCCCTCTTTTACGATCGGTGTTCTGATTCCTATTGATCTTGTACCTATATATCTTTGCATTGTTGTAACTCCTTTCGTTCAATTACTGATTTATTATAGTATCTAATTTTTAATTTTAAAGTTTTATTTTTTTCTTTTTTTAAAAAAAATTTATCCACTAATTTTCTACATAATTTTATGTTAATATTTTCTTGTTCAATATAAAATAGCTTGTTTTGTGCTTTTTTAAAATTTATTTTCTTTTTAATTTTTCATATTTTTTTTATTTGTTTTTTTTAATTTATATATTTTATTAATTAAAATTATTTTGTTTTTAAATTTTCTATTTTTTAAAAATTATGTAATTTTTTAAATTTTTATTTTCCCTAATTTTTTTTGATTTTTTAAAAAAATTTATATGAAAATTTATTTAATAAAAAAAGAGATTTTCTTTTTTATTTTAATAAAGAAAATCTCGTCTATTTTACCAACCGCCTGTAGCTCCTCCTCCACCACTTGAACCTCCTCCAAATGACGATCCTGATGAGCCTGATGAGCCTGACGAAAAAGATCCCCCAGAAAATCCTCCAAATCCTGAAAAGAAATCGTCATCATCATCAAAAATTTCTATATTTCTTCTTTTTCTTCTCCTTTGTGGCGTAAAAAAACCTCTAAGTAAGACATAAAAAAGCGGTCTTCTAAATATCAAAAATATAAAAATCAAAAAAATTACTAATGATAATGAAAATTCATTTTCTGTGCTTTCATAATTATCGTACTTTTCTGGTAAATTTATTTTAACATTGTATTCTTTTTTATATTTATCAAGTATTTCATTAAATCCTGATATTACTCCTTGTTTCAAATTTTCTGAATTTATAACATCGGCCATATTATCAATTATATTAGATGATTCTATATCTGTTATAAAACCTTCTGTTTCATAGCCTGTCTCTATTCCTATTTCATGATCATTATAATCTATTACAAGAAGTAATCCGTTGTCTTTTTTTTCAGAACCAATTTTTAATTTTTCGAATGCTTTTGTTTTATAACTAGCAAGTTCTTCATCTATTTGTTCTTTTATAAGTATAGCAATTTCAGCATTTGTTTTTTCTTTAAGTTCATCATTTACATTATTGATGTAGTCTTTATCTTCTTGTGAAAGTATACCCACCTCATCGTAAACATAGCCGTCAAAATCTGAATTATTAGGGTATTCATCTTCCGCAAAAGAAAAAAATGGTATTAAAATGAAAAAAAGTAATACTAAAAATTTTTTTTTCATTTAATTAAAAGCTCACCGACGGCACTTCTGAATCTGCTTTATCAATTTGAAAATAATTCATTGAAGAAAATCCCAAAATTGTTGCTATAATATTTTTTGGAAATTTTTTTACATTTGTATTGTATTTTTTTACAAGTTCGTTGTATCTCATTCTTTCAGTTGAAATTCTATTTTCTGTTCCTTCAAGATTTACTTGAAGATTTTCAAAACTTTTATCTGCTTTAAGCTCTGGATATGCTTCAACAACTACATTTAAATTTGCAAGTGCTTTATCCATATCTTTATTTGCATCTTCATATTCTTCAATTGTTTTTGCATCTTCTATTCCACTTCTTGCTTTTGCAAGTTCTGTGAAAGTTTTATTTTCATGATTTGCATATCCTTTTACTGTATTTACAATATTTGGTATTAAATCTGATCTTCTTTTTAATTGATTTTCAACTTGTGCCCATTGACCGTTCACTTCCTCTTTCTGAGTTACAAGTGAGTTATAACTTGGTATAAAAATTACAGAAAGTGCTATTACTGCAATCAGTATTGTTGTAAAAACTTTTTTCATAAAATCTCCTTTTGAAATATTTACTTAATTATAACACAGTAAATATTTTTTTTTAAGCTTTATAAATTAAATTTGAGAATAAATGGACTATATAATATAATTTAATTAATAAAAATAGGAGTTTATTTTGTTTAGAAAAGTTAAAAAAAATAAAGAAAAATTAAATAGTGAAAATTATCAAACCAAAAGAATAGATCCGGTAGAAGAAAATGATGATATTTCTTTAAATTCAAAATCAGATAATGAAAATGAAAAAAATACGGCAAAAGTATTAGATAAAAATGATATTAAAGAAAAGCTCATAGAAAAATCAAATACAGAAAATGAAATTAATGATAATAAATTTCACGACGGTTTTTTTGAATTTGAAGGTAATACTTTTTATTTTAAAGACAATAAGAAAATTAGAAATAAAAATATTTTAGATGGTAATAATATTTTTAATATTAATAACAGAGGAATTTGTAAAAAGCTTAAAAATTCATGGGCTTGTGTAGAAAATGATGATTACTATGTAGACTCTAATGGAAATATAATTACTGGTATTCAAAAACTTTCAGATGAACTTTACATTTTTTCTGAAAATGGAAAACTTGAAAAGAATAAAAATTTAATTTACAAAGATAATTTTTATAGTATAAATTCACATGGTAAAATAAGCATTCCCAAAAATTCATGGGTAAATATCGGTGAGCTATCTTGGTATGTAGATGAAAATGGAAAAATCTTAAAAGGCTTTAATACTATAGATGCAAAAACATATTATTTTACTGAAAAAGAAGGTTTGATAAAAAATTCTTCCCTAATTGATGGTGAAAAGTTTTGGGTTTTTGATGAAAATGGAAATGCTACAAATCCTAAAAATAGCTGGGTTAACATATCAGATAAAAAATGGTATACCGATAAAGATGGCAATGTCTTAGAAGGCTTATACAAAATAGATGATAAATTTTATTTTTTTACAAAAGAAGATGGAATAAAAAAAGATTTTAAATTCATTTCTGATAAAAAATTCTGGATATCTGATAAAAATGGAAATATAACTAATCCACAAAATAGACGGGTTGGAATAGGCAAAAAAAGTTGGTATGTTGAAAATGATGGAAAACTTCTTTTAGGATTTCAAAAAATAGATGACAACCTTTTTTATATAACTGAAAAAAATGGAATTCTTAGAAATTCATATCTTATTAAATCTTCTAAGGCATACCATTTTAATAACTACGGCGAATTCTCATATGTGAAAAATCAGTTTATAACATCAGGAAATGATAAATACTACGCAAAAGATGATTCAAACATTGCAAAAGGGATTTATGAAATAGATGGAGAAAATTATTATTTTTCGTCTGATGGAAAGCTTATGGTAAATGACCAAGAAATAATAGATGGTAAAATATACAAAACTGATGAAAATGGAATTTTAAATATAGAAGAAATTTAATTTATAAATTATAAAAAATGTACCAAAAGGTTTTTAACTTTCTGGTACATTTTTTTGTGAAAAAAGTAAAAAATTATATGTTTATATGAAATTTTTTATTTAAAAAGACTTTCATATAATTTACTCAAAGCTTTTTTAGAAAATTTATTTTCAACAATTATAAATATACTTGTCTTTGATGCACCCTGTATAAGATATTCAATATTTATTTTTTCTTTTTTAAGTATTGAAATTATTTCATACAGAATATCAACTCTATTTTCATTTATTCCACTTCCTACAATTGCAATTGATGATAAATGTTCTTTTACACTCAAATCATCAAGATTGAAAGTGTTTTTTATGTTGTTTATTAGTGTTTCCTTATGAGCTTTGCTTTTAATCTGTTCTTCCTTAAAAATTACAGAAATCGAATCAATTCCTGTTGGTATATGTTCAATTGAGATATGATTGTATCTAAAAATATCAAGAAGTCTATTTGTATATCCTGATTTTCTATTTAATAGATATTCTGTTACATTAAATGAAATCATATTATCAACACAACTAATTCCAACTATTTTATTTTTATCTGTATCTTTTCTTTTTGCAGAAATTACTGTTCCACCAATATAGGGATCATTTGTATTTTTTACTTGTATATTTATATTTGTATTTAGCAAAGGTTCCACTGCATCTTCTTGAAAAATTCCAAAACCATTATAAGAAAGCTCTCTCATTTCTTCAAAAGAAATATTTTTTACAGGTTTTGGAGAATCTATTATATTTGGATCTGCTGAATAAATATATGATTGATCGGTGTAATTCTCGTATATATCTGCATTTATTCCTCTTGCAACAATTGCACCTGTAATATCTGATCCACCCCTTAAAAATGTTAGTATTTCATTATTTTGGCTATATCCAAAAAATCCAGGAACAACAAGAATATCATTAAAATCTTCAAATCTATTTAAATTTTTATATGTAATTTCATCTATAATCGGTTGTTCCATTGTATTTATAAGTGTAATTCCCGCTTCTTTTGGGGATAAAAATTTTGATTTTATATTTTGACTATTTAAATATAAATTTATTATCTGAGCATTAAAATTTTCTCCACACGATAAAATCGCATTTTTAAGATAAAATAAGTCATCGATATTTTCAAAATATGATAGAATTGTATTTTCAAATTCAATTATTATTGAATTATCTATTTTAAGATCATTACATATATCTTCATATCTTTGAAGAATATCTTTTAATGTTCTTAAATACTGATCACTTTTATTAATGTATTCAGTATAAATTTGTATTAATAAATCGGTAACTTTTATATCTTTATCAAATCTCTTTCCTGGTGCACTTACAACAAGCGCTTTAATTTCTTTATCATTTTTTACAATATTTACAACTTTTTTTATTTGATTTGCATTTGCAACAGAAGATCCACCAAATTTTGCAACTTTTTTCATGATTTTCCTTTCTTATTTTTATTTTATAATTTAAATTATTGTAGCATAAAAGCTAAAAAATAAAAAATAATTTATAAATTTTAAAAAATATTTGACAATTTAAAACATTAGAGACATAATATATTAACATTAAAATTTAGCAATGGAAGATAGAGGTCGCGGTTGTAATTAGTAAATTTTGAAAGGTACAACCGCCGAAGCATAATGTGCTGGGTCTATTTCTGAATAAGGATAGAACTGTCATATAGAAAATGCCAATTTCTATATGGAGTACTTCTTACATTGAGGCGAAGGGAAAAAATCACAAGCTCTTTGCTTGTGATTTTTTTGTTAGGAGGATATATGCCAGAAAAAAATTTTGAAGTTAAAGATGGACTTTTATACATAGGTGGTGTTTCAGTAAAAAAATTAAAGGAAAAATACAAAACACCTTTATATATTTATGATCAAAAGTTGTTGAAAGATACAGTTAAATTATTTATCGACAAATTTAAATCTGAAATGTTTGAAACAGAAATTGTTTATGCTTCAAAATCTTTTTCAAATTTATATGTCCTAGGCCTTATGAATAGTTTAAAAACTCATCTTGATGTTGTAAGTATAGGCGAGCTTTACAGTGCTATTAAAGCAGGCTTTAATACAAAAAACATACATTTTCATGGAAATAATAAATTATATGAGGAATTAGAATATGCAATTAAAAACAATGTGGGCTCAATAATAATAGATAATCCAAGTGAATATGAAAGAATAAGTGAAATTTCAAAAAAAGAGAATAAAAAAGTAAATGTACTTTTAAGAATTAACCCACAGATAAATACAGATACTCACAAATATATTCAAACTTCAAATGCAGATTCTAAATTTGGAATGCACGTTCTATTAGATGAAACAAATATATTAATTAAAAAATTAATAGAAGATGAAAATATAAATTTCGAAGGTCTTCATGCACACATTGGATCTCAAGTTAGTAAAGGTGAATTTTATTTTGAAGAAGCTGATATTCTTTTAAATTATTTAAAATCTGTTGAAGAAAAATACAACTATAAATTTACAAAAGTAAATTTTGGCGGAGGATTTGGAGTTGAACAAAAAAAGAATGACAAATACCTTAATTTAGAAACATTTTTAACAGATTTTATTAAATATATAGAAAATAAAATTAAAGAATTGAATTTAAATATTAAATCTGTAGCAATAGAACCTGGAAGATCAATTTCAAATCAATCTGGAAATATGCTTTATAGCGTAGGTTATGTAAAAGAAACTTTAGAAGGACTACCGATAATTTTTGTAGACGGTGGAATGAGTGATAATATAAGACCTGCTTTATATGATGCAAAATATGATGCTTTTCTAGCAAATAAAATGAATGAAGAAAGTACAGAACACTTTAGAGTTGCAGGAAAATTATGTGAATCAGGAGATATTTTAATTAAAGATACAAAACTTCCAAAAGTAAAAATAAATGACCTTCTTTTAATTCCATCAACTGGTTCTTATACATTCTCAATGCATTCAAGATACAACAGAATTCAAAGACCAGCTGTTGTATTTGTTGAAGATTCAAAAGATTATTTAGCAGTAAAAAGAGAAAGTTTAGATGATATTTTAATAAATGACAATTACTATAAAGGAGAATAAAGAATGAAAAAAGTAAATTTAGCAGTTGTTGGAGCAACTGGACTTGTAGGAAGAAAAATAATTGAAGTATTACAGGAAAGAAATTTTCCAATAGAAAATTTTTATGCATTTGCCTCAAAAAAATCAGCTGGAAAAAAAGTTAAACTTTATGATAAAGAATATATAGTTGAAGAATTAACAGAAAAAAGTTTTGACAGAGATATTGATATTGCCCTTTTTTCTGCAGGAGCATCTGTTGCAGATAAATACGGGAAAATTGCAGCATCAAAAGGGGTTAAAGTTGTAGATAACAGTTCAAATTTCAGAATGCATGATGATATAAAACTTGTAGTGCCTGAAGTAAACCCAAATGTAATAGAAGAAAATGATATGATTATTGCAAATCCTAATTGTTCAACAATACAGTCAGTTGTCGCATTAAAACCATTATATGACGATTTTGGAATAGAAAGAATTGTTTACAATACTTATCAAGCAGTAAGCGGTGGAGGAAAAAATGCACTCGAGGATTTAGAAAATAGAACAGCTCTTAAATGGAAATATCCAATATATAATAATGTACTTCCACAAATTGATGTATTTACAGAAAATGGATATACAAAAGAAGAAATGAAAATGGTTGATGAAACTCATAAAATTCTTTCAGACTACGATATTAAAATTACAGCAACAGCAGCAAGAGTTCCTGTTGAAAATTCACATTCAATATCAATAAATGTAAAACTAAAAAAAGAATTTGAAATTGAAGATATATTCAACTCATTAAAAAAAGGTGAAAATTTAGTACTACTTGATGACATAAAAAATGAAATATATCCAATACCTGATATATCAAATGGAAATGACTTAGTTTATGTAGGAAGAGTCAGAAGAGATTTTTCATGTGAAAACACAATAAACATGTGGGTTGTTGCAGATAATATAAGAAAAGGTGCTGCAACAAATGCAATCGAAATTGCAGAATTATTATTAAAGGAGGAATAAATGTTATTTGAGGGATCGGCGGTTGCAATAGTAACCCCTTTCAATGAAGATTTAACAGTTGATTATGAAAGTTATGAAAATTTAATTGATTTTCATTTGAAAAATAAAACAGATGCAATAGTAGCTTGTGGAACAACTTCAGAAGCAAGCACCCTTACAAAAGAAGAAAAATTAAAATTGATAAATATAACAATTGAAAAATGTAAAGGAAAAATACCAGTAATTGTTGGAACAGGTTCAAATAACACTTTAGAAAGTGCAAATTTTTCAAAAGAAGTAAGTGCGATAAATGGAGTTGATGCTCTTTTAGTAGTAACCCCTTATTATAACAAAGCAACACAAAATGGATTATACTATCATTTTAAAACAATAGCTGAATATTCACAAAAGCCAATTATATTATATAATGTTCCATCAAGAACAAATGTAAATATAGATGTAAAAACAGTAGTAGAACTTTCAAGAATAGAAAATATCATTGCAATAAAAGATGCGACAGCAGATTTAAATTACACCTTAAAATTAAGAAATGAAGTTGATGATAATTTTGCGATATATTCTGGAAATGATAATATAATTCTTCCAATGGTTGCATCAGGTGCAAACGGAGTTATTTCAGTACTTGCAAATATATTCCCAAATGTAAGCCATGATATATGCAGTGAATTTTTTAAAGGAAATATACAAAAATCAAAAGAATTACAGCTGAAATACCAAAATCTTATAAACGATTTATTTAACGAAGTAAATCCCGTTCCTGTTAAATCTGCAATGGAAATGTTAGGGCTGTGTAATGAATTTGTTAGACTTCCGCTTTCAATTTCAAATTCTGATACAAAAGAAAAATTAAAAAATGATTTAGAAAAATTAAATCTGAAGGTAAAAAATGATTAAAATACTTTTAACAGGTGCTGACGGTGCAATGGGAAAAACCGTAATTCAAGTTGTCGAAGAAAATAAAAAATTTGAAATTACATCTGGAATATCAAAAAATGAAATTTTATATGGAAATTTTAATATTTACGATAATTTTAACAAAGTAAAAGAAAAAGTAGATGTTGTAATAGATTTTTCTAATAGAATTATATTAGAAGACGAACTTAATTTCTGTAAAAAAAATTCAATTCCATTAGTTTTAGCAACTACAGGGCTTACAAATGAAGATTTTAAAAAAATAGATGAATTTTCAAAATATTTTCCAATACTTCAATCGAGCAATTTCAGCTTAGGAATAAATGTAATGGAAAAATATATAAAATATTTTGCAAAAGCTCTTAGTGATTTCGATATTGAAATAATTGAAAAACATCATAACAAAAAAAAGGATGCCCCTAGTGGAACTGCAAAAATGCTTTTTGAAAGTATAAATAGTTCCAGAGAAAATAGCCTATTTGAAGTTTATTCAAGAAATGAAAACGAAAAAGAAAGAGAAAAAAATGAAGTTGGAATATTTTCTCTTAGAGGTGGAACAATTGCAGGAGAGCATGAAGTTATTTTTGCAGGAAATGATGAAGTAATAACCATTAAACATGAAGCTCAATCAAAAAAAATTTTTGCACAAGGAGCATTAAAAGCAGCAGAATTTTTAATTGAAAAAGAAAATGGAATATATAACATGAAAGATTTTTTAAAATAAGGAGAATATTATGATAAATGTAGCAGTTGTAGGATTTGGAAATTTAGGAAAAAGCGTTGTAAATTCAGTTAATGCAAATGAAGATTTAAATCTTTTTGGTGTATTTTCAAGAAGAAAAATAGAAAATGAAAATGTAAAACATTTTTTACTTGATGAAATAAATAATTTTAAAGATGATATTGATGTTTTAATTCTCTGCGGAAGCTCAGATAAAGATATCGAAGTACAAGGACCTGAATTAATTAAAAATTTCAACACAGTAGATTGTTTTGATACTCATAGCCATGTTCCTGAATATTATAAAAACATGGATGATTTAGCAAAAGAAAATAATAAAACAGCAATAATTTCAACAGGATGGGATCCAGGGTTCTTTTCTGTAATGAGAACACTAAATCAAGCTTTCTTACCTGATTCAAACACATATACAATTTGGGGAAAAGGAATAAGCCAAGGACACGGTGCTGCAGTAAGGAGTGTTGAAGGAGTTTTGGATGCAGTTCAATATACAATTCCTAAAGAAGAATTTTTAGAAAAGGTAAGAAATGGAGAAAACCCAGAATATAGTCCTGAAATTGCTCATGACAGAGAAGTTTTTGCAGTTTTAAAAGAAGGGGCAAATAAAGAAGAAGTTGAAAAAAATATTATAAATATGCCAGCATATTTCAAAGGATATAATACAACAGTTCACTTTATAACTTTAGAAGAACTTAACAAAAATCACAAAGGAATGCCTCATGGAGGAAAAGTAATAACAACTGGAATAACAGCTGGTAATAGTAATGCCAAAATTGAATTTAGTTTAGATTTAGATTCAAATCCTGATTTTACAGCACAAATTGCAACAGCTTATGCAAGAGCTTGCTTTAGGTTAAATAAAGAAAAAAACTTTGGAGCAAAAACCGTTTTAGATATTGCACCAAAATATTTATCAAAACTTAACAATGAAGAATTATTGCACCATAATATATAATTTTTCTTAAAAAATTTTCTTGACATCAAGTTTAAATTGGGTGTAAAATCCAAATGTATACGGTAGGTGAGGCTACCGACGGAATTACGATTGCCACCGCAAAAAGATGGAGACATTTTAAGCTGGTAAACAGTTTTTATCGTAAAGGTTTAAACTAGTGCAAGCTCACGTCCGTCGAAGCCAAAACTCGAACGGTTTATAACATCTGCTAAAGGCAGATGTTTTTTTATTTTCCATTCGAAGTCTACTGCATTTAAATTTATTTTAAGGGGGCAGTAAGATGTTAAATGTAAAAGAACTAAAATCAAAATTCGACAAAATGAACGATTTTGATATTGCAGAAGAAATTGAAATAATGAAAAAAGAAGAAAGAATTTTATCTTATGAAATTCTTGAAGATAGGATGCCTGATATATTCAGCCTTCTTTCGATAAAAATCAGAAAAGAAATCATAAAAAGTTACGATGAAAAAAAACTAAAATTTTTAGTAAATAATATCGAAACTGACGATTTAACTGATGTTTTACAAGAATTACCTGAAAGTTGCGTTTCTGAACTTTTAAAATATGCAACCGAAGAAAAAAGAAAAATAATTCAAAATCTTCTAAAATATCCAAAAAACAGTGCAGGAAGCATTATGAGTGCTGATTTTATTGCAACGTCAATTAATTCCTCTACAGAAGAAATACTCGAAAAAGTAAAAGACTCTTCAGGAGGACACGAACATAATTCAATAATTTATACTTTTGATGATAATAAAATATTAAATGGATATATTTTTCTATCAGATGTTATAAAATGTTCCGGAAAAAATTTAAAGTCAAAAATAAAAACTCCTACAATTTATGTGCACACAATGGATGACCAAGAAGAGGCAGCAAGGCTTTTTAATAAATATAAATTACTCTGTCTTCCAGTTTTGGATGAAAACAAAAGAATGGTAGGGATAATAACATCTGATGATATTTTAGATGTTATAAGTGAAGAAGTTGAAGAAGATTTTTCATTAATGGCTGGTATTTCTCAATCAGAAGAGGATGTACCTTATCTTAAAATGAAATTATTTCCGATGATTAAAGAAAGAATTGGTCGGCTTATATTTTTAATGATTTCAGCAACATTTACAGGACTTATAATCGAAAGATATCAAAAAATACTTGAAAGTCAAGTTTTACTTGCAGCATTCATTCCAGTTTTAATGGATAGTGGCGGAAATGCAGGAAGTCAGGTTTCCACAATAATTACAAGATCATTGTCGTTAAAAGAAATAAGTGCAAAAGATATTTTTAAAGTTGTTGCAAAAGAAGCAAAAATAGGAATAATAATTGGATTTGTGATGGCAATTGTTAATTTCATAAGACTTCTTATAGGAAGTGCTGTAGATATTAAAATTAATTTAACAGTTTGCATTACACTTATAATAACAATATTAATTTCAAAAATCATTGGTGGAATGTTACCATTAATAGCAGATTTCTTCCATAAAGATCCAGCGGTAATGGCAGGTCCATTACTTACAACAATAGTAGATACATTCACACTTATAGTTTATTTTAATATTGCAAGAATATTGGTAGGTATATAATGAAAAAAGAAAAAGTTCGAATATGAAAAAGATACGAATTTAAAAAAATTTCGTATCTTTTTTAATTGCAGAAAAAAGATTCTAAATCAATAAAAAATAGTAAAAAACTAAAAAATGATTAGAATCTAATTTTCATAAATTAATTATTTAAAAATAAAGTTTTTAAATAATTTTTTAAAATAGTGTTGCATACATTACAGCTTTTATTGTATGCATTCTATTTTCTGCTTCATCAAATACTTTTGATGCTTTTGATTCAAATACATCATCTGTTACTTCAAGACCGACTATTTTAAACTCTTGTGCAATTTCTTTTCCAACTGTTGTATTTTCATCGTGGAATGAAGGAAGACAATGTAAAAATATAGCTTCTTTATCAGCTTTTTTCATAACATCTTTATTTACTTGATAATCTTTCAAAAGTTCTATTCTTTCTTTCCAAATTTCTTTAGGTTCTCCCATTGAAACCCAAATGTCCGTATAGATAATATTTGCACCTTTTACAGCCTCATCAACATTTTCGGTCAATTTAACAGTTGAAAAATTTTCTTTTGCAATTTTTTTTGCTTCTTCTACAATTTCAGAGTCAGTCCACAATGATTTTGGAGATGCCGCTGTGTAATTAATTCCCATTTTTGCACACGCAATCATTAAGGAGTTTGCCATATTATTTCTTGCATCCCCCATATAAACAAAATTTAAGCCTTTTAATTGTCCAAAATGTTCTTCAATTGTCAAAAGATCAGCTAGCATTTGTGTTGGATGCCATTTATCTGTTAGCCCATTCCAAACAGGAACACCAGCTTTTTGTGCAAGTTCTTCAACTAAATCTTGGCTAAATCCTCTATATTCAATTCCATCATACATTCTTCCCAAAACTCTTGCAGTGTCTGCAATTGATTCTTTATGTCCCATTTGAGACCCAGATGGATCAAGATATGTAACTCCCATTCCTAAATCATGACCTGCTACTTCAAAAGCACATCTTGTTCTTGTTGATGTTTTTTCAAATAAAAGTACGATATTTTTCCCTTCAAGATATTTATGAGGAACTCCACAACGTTTCAAATCTTTGAAATTTTTAGATAAATCAAGTAAATATCTGATATCTTCAGAAGTAAAGTCCAACAGTTTTAAAAAATTTCTTCCTCTTAAATTTTTGCTCATATTATCTCCTTAATTAATTTTTCTTTTTATATTATAACATATAATATATTTTAAAAAAATTTTTTATCTGTAAGGGCATGTAATATAGTGGTCATTTATAATACCAATAGCTTCTAAAAATGAATATGTTACAATATCACCCATAAATTTAAAACCTCTTGTTTTTAAATCTTTTGATATTTTTATGGACAAATTGCTTTTTATTGGAATATCATTTTTATCTTTTATTTTATTTATTATTTGTTTTCCTTTTGTAAAAGACCAAATATAATTATCAAAACTTTTAAATTCTTCTCTTACTTTTATGAAACTTTTTGCATTTGAAATCAATGCTTTTATTTTTAATTTGTTTCTTATAATTTCTTTATTTTTTAATAATTCATCAATCTTTTTTTCATCATAATCTTTTATTATATTGAAATTAAAATTGTCGAATTCTCTTCGCATAGATTCTCTTTTTTTAAGTACTATAGACCATGAAAGACCTGCTTGCATGAATTCAAGAACCATCATCTCAAATATATATCTATCGTCATGGTTTATTTTCCCAAATTCAATATCGTGATATTTTCTTGTAAATTTATCTTTATTTGCCCATTCACAAATCATTTAATAACCAAAAAATATATAAATACTAAAATTGAAAGAATTATTCTGTAATATCCAAAAATTTTAAAATCATGATTTTTTACATAATCCAAAAATTTTATTATTACAAAGTATGCAACAAAGAATGATATAACACTTCCGAAAAGTATTAATGCCCACTGATTTAAAGAAAATCCAGAAATGTTTTTTATAAGTTTTAGAAGTGTTGCTCCAAGCATTGTAGGAATAGCAAGGAAAAATGAAAAATCTGCAGCGATTTTTCTATTTGTGCCAAGTAACATTGCTCCAATGATTGTTGCAGCAGATCTACTAGTTCCAGGAATCATTGCAAGACACTGAAAAATCCCTATTAAAAATGATGTTTTTAAATCTACATCTTCCATTGAATTAAATTTAAAATTTTCTTTTTTTGCATTTCTATTTTCTATCAAAATTATTATAATTCCCCAAAAAATGAGCATAAAAGCTACTGTTATTGGGTTAAATAGATATTCATCTATTAAATCATCAAATAAAAAACCTAAAATAAAAGCTGGAATTACCCCAACTATAACTTTTATCCAAAGACTTATAGTTTTTTTATCATAATTTTTAAATAGAAAATAAAGTTTTGACTGAAAATTAAGTTTATTATAATTTGCAGGTATTTTTTCTTTTTCTACTTTGCTTATACTTAAAGGATTTAATTTTGTAAAATAGACTACAACAACGCTTAAAATTGCGCCAAACTGTATTATTACCGAAAAAGCATTTGAAAACTTTTCGGGGTTTAATTTTATAAATTCATTTGCAAGTATCAAATGACCTGTCGATGATACTGGTAAAAATTCTGTTATTCCCTCAATTATTGAAAGAATAATTACTTTTAAAATATCCACTTATTCTCCTTTTTTAAATTCATCTAAAAAACTTTTCTTTACTCCATGTTCAGAAAAGCCAAGAACCATATCACAATTTACATTTTCTGCAGACTTAAATATTGATTTATCTACATCTGGTATTTCTTTTTTTAACTCTTTTATAAGATTTTTAACTTTAAGTCTTGTATATCCTTCCTTTTTCTTTGTTACAGAACATGCACAGTTTAGTGCATTTAAACCTATATAATCTCTCCGTTTTATTATATCTTCCTCATGAACTTTATAAAGCGGTCTTATAAGTTGCATTCCTTTAAAATTTTGTGCTTTTAATTTTGGTTTCATAGTTTTAAAATTTCCTGAAAATAAAACATTCATCATTGTTGTTTCTATTACATCGTTAAAATGATGCCCTAGAGCTATTTTATTACAACCAAGTTCTTTTGCTTTTGCATACAAATTTCCTCTTCTCATTCTTGCACACATATAGCATGGGTAATCTCCTGAAATTTTTTCAGAAATTGCAAAAACTTCTGAATCAAAAATGTGTGCAGGAATTTCAAGAAGCTTTAAATTTTCTTCAAGCTTTTTTCTAAAAACTTTTTCATATCCTGGATCCATGCAAATAAATTCTAACTCAAATTTATATTTAGAATGTCTATGTAACTCTTGCATTAATTTTGCAAGTAAAAGTGAGTCTTTTCCACCCGAAATTGCAACTGCTATTTTGTCATTATCATTTGCAAGTTCATATTCACAAACCGATCTTATAAAAGGTGACCGAAGTTCTTTTCTATATTTTTTTATTATAGATCTTTCTATTTCTTTAATTTCAATCATAAAGTTATTACATCTCCTGGTGTATATCTTGGACAAACTGAAAGTGATATTTGTTTTTCACTATCTATTCCATAAGATTTAAGAATATCAGAAACTGTTAAATATGAAAGCTCTGAAGAATTATTTATACTCGATAAATGAGCTAAAAACACATATTCCCCATCACCTTTTAAAACATCTGCTAATATTTCTCCAGCCTGATTATTTGATAAATGACCAATATCACTCATTATTCTTTTTTTTGCATTATAAGTATAAGGTCCACTTTTTAATGCATTTAAATCATGATTTGATTCAAAATAATAAATTGATGAACCTTTTATTTCATTTACAATATCATCATCAACATTTCCCGTGTCTGTTAAAAGTGTTATTTTTTTGTTTCCAAGGTAAAAATCAAATCCTACAGGTTCTCTTGAATCGTGATAAATTGAAAAAGGGTATATGTCCATATTTTTAAATCTTAAAAAATTATTACTTTTAAATATATTTATATTCTCATCTTTAATCTTGCCTGATACTTCGGAAAATCCTAGCCGTGTTCCTTTATTTGCAAAAATTGGAATATTGTATCTTCTTGAAATAATTCCTGCTCCTTTTACATGATCTGTATGTTCATGAGTTAAAAATAAAGCGTCGATATCATTAATATCAACCCCTATTTTTTCAAGCAAATTTTTTTCTATTTTTCCGGAAAAACCAGCATCAACCAAAATTTTTATTCCATCATATTCTATAAAAACCGAATTTCCGCTACTTCCAGATGATAAAGATGCAAATTTAATCATTATATCAACTTCTTTTCTTATTTTAAAATATAACTATTTTGTACCTTTATTTTAACTTATTGTAAAATTTATATTTTTAAAATTTGTACCAACTTAAAATTAAAATTTTGAGTATAATCTTTTCATGAATATTAATTATTACAAAAATTGTAAACTTTGTCCACATGAATGTGGAATTGATAGATTTAAAAATTTAGGAATTTGCAAACAAACTAGCGATATAAAACTTGCAAGAGCATCACTTCATATGTGGGAAGAACCACCTATAACAGGAAAAAACGGTTCGGGAACTGTTTTTTTTACAGGTTGTTCATTAAATTGTGTTTTTTGCCAAAATAAAAAAATTTCACATACAAATTTGGGACTTACAAAAACAATAAATGAACTTTCTGATATTTTTCTAAGACTTCAAAATGAAAAAAAAGCAACAAATATTAATCTTGTAACCCCTACTCACTTTTCAGTCTCAATAGCAAAAGCTATTGAAATTTCTAAAAAAAATGGTCTTAAAATTCCAATTGTTTATAATACATCTGGTTTTGAAAAGGAAGATATTATAGAAGAACTTAAAGATACTGTCGATATTTTTCTTACAGATTTTAAATATTTTGATGATTCTTTAGCAGAAAAATATTCAAAAATAAAAAATTATTCAAAATATGCAAAATCTGCAATAAAAAAAATGTATGAAATAACTGGAAAATTCAAAATTGAAGAAAATATTATGAAAAAAGGAGTTATAGCAAGAATACTTGTTCTTCCAAATGAAAAAGAAGATGCAAAAAATATAATAAAATTTTTATATGACACATTTAAAGATAATATCATAATTTCAATAATGAATCAGTACACCCCTACAGAAAAATATAAATACGAAAATTTAAATAGAAAAGTTTCGAAAGAAGAATATGAAGATGTAGTTAATTTTGCTATTGATCTTGGAATTGAAAATGCATTTATACAAGAAGACGGCACTGTGTCTGAAAGTTTCATTCCTAATTTTGAATCATTTGAAGGAATAAAATGATTTAATTTTTGACAAATATCATTATTAACAATATAATTTATCTAGCTTAAGGGAGTAGCTTTTTTGTACAGTCGTCATTCACGGAGAAATCCCGGTTGTACAACCTATTTTGGTAGCAAGACTTAGACTTTTACAGTTTAAGTCTTTTTTTATTGTAAAATGAAAATATTTCATTGTGCAAACACAATTTTAAAATATTAGTTGTGTTTTTGTTTTAATTTATTAGGAGGAAAAATGGATTGGTACAAAGGTTCAATTCAAAGTGTAGTAGAAGAACTAAAAAGCGATAAAGTTAGAGGACTAAGTTCTGATGAAGCAAATAAAAGACTTCAAAAATATGGAAAAAATGAATTAGAATCAAAAAAGAAAAAATCTCTAGGAAAAAAAATTGCAGAACAGATTATTGATCCAATGGTAATTATTCTTATAATAGCATCTATAATCTCTGCAATAACTGATGATTTAATTGAATGTATTATTATTCTTTCAATTGTAGTTATAAATGCAATAATGTCAATTATTCAAGAGGGAAAAGCAGAAAATTCTATAGAAGCCCTACAAAAATTATCATCACCTGAAGCAAAAGTTTATAGAGACGGAAAAATTACAAAAGTTAAATCAAGTGATGTTGTTATAGGTGATATTGTAAGCCTTGAAACAGGAGATATAATTCCTGCCGATTTAAGAATAATATCATCGTCTAATTTAAAAATTGATGAATCATCACTTACAGGTGAGTCAGTTGCTGTTGAAAAAAATGCATCAGTTGAATATTCAACTGATCAAGGAATTGGTGATAGAGAAAATTATGCATTTTCATCTACAATTGTCACATACGGTCATGGAAAAGGAATAATATGTGCAACTGCAAGAGATACTGAGATAGGAAAAATTGCAACAAGCCTTGATTCATATGAGGAAGAAGAAACCCCTTTACAAAAAAAATTAAATGGTCTTTCAAAATTTTTAGCGGTTGTAATTTTACTTGTATGTATAGGAGTTTTTGCTGTTGGATTTATTAGAAGTGAAATGACAATTCTTGATAATTTAATGATTTCTGTTTCACTTGCAGTTGCTGCAATTCCTGAGGGGCTCACTGCAATAGTTACAATAGTTCTTTCTCTTGGAATGAATAGAATGGCTCAAAAAAATGCAATAGTTAAAAAACTTCTTTCTGTTGAAACATTAGGTACTACAACATATATTTGTACAGATAAAACAGGAACTTTAACTCAAAATGAAATGACTGTTACAAAAGTTTTTTCAGATTTTAAAGAATATAACGTTGAAGGAAGAGGTTATGCTCCAAAAGGAGATATAAGATATAAAGATGAAATTGTAAATGAAAATGATTCAATAAAAAAACTCATGAAAATTTCAACTCTATGTAATGATGCTGATTTAATTACAAAAAATGGATTATATGAAATTATAGGAGACCCTACAGAGGGTGCAATGCTTTCTTTAAGTGAAAAATGGGGAATAAACCAGGAAGAACTTGAAAAAAAATATCCAAGACTAAAAGAAATTCCTTTCGACTCTGACAGAAAAATGATGACTACATTTCATAATATAGGCTCTAAATTTATTTCTGCTACAAAAGGTGCTCCAGATGTAATGATAAAAAGATGCAACAAAATTTTAAATGACGGAGAAATCGTAGATTTTGATGAATCTTTAAAAGAAAAAGTCTTAGAAGAAAATTCAAATCTTGCAAAAAATGCACTTCGAGTTATGGCATATGCATATAGAGAATTTGAAAATATAGAAGATTTAGAAATCACATCTGAAAATATTGAAAACAATATGATTTTTGTAGGGCTTACAGGAATGATTGACCCACCAAGAGATGGCGTTAAAGAAGCTGTTTTAGAATGTAATAATGCAGGAATTAATGTAATAATGATTACAGGAGATTATCTTGATACAGCTTTTGCAATTGCTGAAGACTTAGGAATTGCCCAAAGTAAAGAACAAGCAATAATGGGTCATGAATTAAACGACATGACAGAAGATGAAATAAGAAGAATTGTAAAAGAAAAAAATGTCTTTGCTAGAGTGTCTCCTGAAAACAAAGTTCAGATAGTTAAAGCTTTAAAACAAAACGACCAGATAACTGCAATGACAGGAGATGGTGTAAATGATGCTCCTGCAATAAAAAATGCAGATATCGGAATTTCTATGGGAATTACAGGAACTGATGTTGCAAAAGACACAGCACAAGTAATACTTACAGATGATAATTTTGCGACAATTGTAAATGCTGTTGAAGAAGGACGTATTATTTATTCAAACATAAAAAAATTCGTCTCATTTCTTCTTTCATGTAACATTGCAGAAGTTTTAATTGTATTTTTATCGATACTTTTTGGACTTCCAAGTCCATTAACTGCAATTCAATTATTATGGTTAAACCTTATAACAGATGCATTTCCAGCACTTGCACTTGGAGTTGAACCAGGAGAAAAAGATATAATGAAAAATCCTCCAAGAGACCCAAAAGAGGCAATACTTGATAAGGATTTAAAGATTAGTTTAATTGTTCAGTCAGTTGCAATTACAACAACAGTTCTTTTATCTTATATTTTAGGATTGAATTTATTATTCCCTAATAATATAAAAGGAGCTCATACAATTGTTTTTGCAACCCTTATTACATCAGAACTTTTAAGAGCTCACACCGTAAGGTCATCTAAGTTTACGCTTAAAGAATTAGGAATATTTTCAAACAAAAAATTAATATGGGCAACAATAGGATCATTTATCCTTTTGATTTTAGTAATGTATGTGCCATTTTTAAGAGTTTTATTTGAACTTGAATTTATATCATGGCAATGGATAATTGTTATAATTCTTGCATCTTTACCGCTTGTAATCGGTGAAATCCATAAAAGCATTAAAAAATAAAATATCAATCTAATACCTACTTATTTAAACTTGTTGGATTTTTTAAAATATTAATATAAAAATTAGGATTTAAGTGAAAAACTTAAATCCTTTTTCTTAATTATTTAAAAATATATTAAATTTAAATTAAATAAATTGAAAAAAAGGCTGTTTTAACTTATAATATCCTAAAGAGAGGAGATTTTTATGAATAAAAATAAACATAAAGTTTTAGCACTACTGCTTGCTTTATCAATGATTACTCCAGTAAAATCATTTGCTGAAGGAGAAAATGTAGATTTTAATTCAAATATTGCTGAAGAAAATGCAGATAATATTGTTGATGAATCTACAAATGAAATACCTGAAAATGAATTAACTGATGCTAACGCTCTTATTTCTGTTGCAGAAGAATATATTAAAGATATAGAATCAGCAATTGAAGATTCTGAAAGCCAAATTGAAAATGCAAGTACTTTAGGTGAAATAAATACATCATATAATTATTTACACTCACTTTTATATAAAGGTTTTGAATATAATGAAGGAAATGTAACTTACGAGGATTTCTTTGACACATATTCAAATGCAGATTATAAAAATGAAATTTCTGATAAAAAACCAGAAACAAAAGATAAAGAAACTTTACAAGAAGAGATAAATCTTGCAAAAAATTATATAGAAGAAGATAGTGAATTAAGTTTAAAAAAAGCAGTTGATGAACTTAAAAATTCAATAGATTCTAAAGATGCTGATGAATTTGAAAAAGCTTTTGATGATGTACTAAATATTTTAACTCAAAATCCATCGGATAAAACTCGTCTTTTACCAGAAAATAAAGTAGATAATACTGTTATAGCAAAACCTGACTGGACAAAAGAAGATAAAGACAATAAATCAGAAAAAGAGAATAAAGAAACAAAAGAAGATTTAAAAAGTAATGTAAAAGAAGATTTATCGTCTGAAAAAAATTCAAATGAAGAAAATTTCACAGAAGATGAAAGTAGCGAAAATTTAGATGTTGACAATATAAACACTGAAGATATTCCTTCTACTAATAAATCTAAAATAGAAAAAGATGATTTATCTGAAATTCAATCAGAAGAAACATCATCAAATTTAGAAGATATTTCAAATACAAATGTATCTAAAAAAGAAAATGAAAAATTTAATTTACTCGACTTTTTACTAAATAAAAAATCGGATGAAGAATTAAATAAACCAGAAGACCCTAGTACTCAAAAAGAAATAAGTTCTGCTGATAACAACATAAATAAATCTATTGAAATAGAAGTCCCTGAAAGTGAAAATTTTGATGACTTAAAACCATTCTTAGATGGATTTACTTATTATATTTCATCAACAAGTTTTGATTCAAAAGTTTATTCAGGCGAAATTACAAGTGGTGAAATGTACCGTGCAATCAATGTAATTGCCCAAACTTTAACTCAATCAAAAGATAACATTGGTGCAAGTCCGTTTTTAAATGAAAAAGATCAAACTAAACTTACGAAAAATCAGATTTACTATTATTATGATTTTATAAATCTTTCAAGAGAATATTATAAGAGACTTCAAAGTGCAAGAAATGATTATTTCAATTACAAATTTGAAAACGAAAAAGCTGATAAAGCAAAAATAAAAGAGCTTTATGATGCTTTCGTAAAAGTTTGGAATGAAAATCCTTATGAAGATTTCATAATTACAGAAGATTATATAAAATCATATAAAGAAGAACCTAAACTTCCTGAAATTCCAGAAACAAGCAATATGGATCTTTGGGATGAACTCGATTTTTGGACACATTGTTTCGGTGAATTCTTTGGAGAATCTGAAAACAAGTATGACAATACTACTTACTACATTTTCAAAACTGAATTTGACAATATGGTAAGGAAGAGAAGCGTAACTGTAGGTCAAATGCATCATGCAATGAATAATGTATATGCTACATTAACTCAAAGTTATACAAATAGAAAGCCAAAAAATTTAGGCCTTGATGAAACTGACAAGAGTCCTTTAACAGAAAATCAGGTTTCTTTCTATCTTGATTTTATTGATATTTCAAGAAAATATATTCAAGAACTTTATAAAATGAGAGATGACTATGAAAATTGGAAACCAAAAAATCTAAATGCTGATAGAAAAACTTTACAAAATTATCTTGCAGATGTAACAGCATTGTGGGATAAAGATCCATATAAAGATTTCAATTTCAATTCAGAAGGTGTTTACAAGAGAGCTTCAAACAATGTAAAAACAGGAGTTCAAGGAAACCTTAAATATATCATTTTAGTATTGATTGTTGCAATACTTGCTTTCTTTGGTTTGAAAAAATTTTCAAAAAAAGATGAAGATAATGAAAATAAAAAATAATATTTGAATGAAACTTATTTTTCATAAAAGTTTTTATGAATTAATGTTATATTATTATCCATACCTTCCCCAAAATTTAAATTTAACGGGTAATAAAACATTGTTGTTTCAAAATAAAAAACCCATATGGCAATTTTTGCTGTATGGGTTTTAAATTTAAGATATAACAATCAATCACAATTTTTTAAAATTTCTTTTTCCTCATCTAAAATTTCATTTTTTATATATCCTGTAATTCCTGATATTTCAACAAAACTTAATTTTTCTTGTGGAATTATTATTTTTATACTTTCATCTTTTTTTACCTGAATTATTTTTTCTTTCTTATTAATATCTTCATAAAGAAAAGAATTTTTTTTAGCCTTGTATTTTCCATTTATCATTGGAATATTTAAAGATGAAATTTTAATTTCAGTATTACTTTTAAGCTTAATACTTTTTGGTTTGTAATTTTTAACTTCTGATGAACAGGAGGTAAGAAAAATCATTATAAAAATTAATAATTTATTTATTGTAAACCACCCCCAATATATCTATTTTTATTTCTTTCAAATCATTAATAAGGGCTCTAAAATCTTTCTTTGTGCTTCTTTCCTCATTTACAACAATTATTTTTGAATCTTCAAATTCCGATAAAAATAATGTATCAGCAAATTTAAAATCAGCTTCTGAAATAATAATCAAATCAAAATCTTCTCTTAATTTATTTATTTTTTCTTTCAAACATATTTCTGTAATATTTTCGGTGTTTGAATATGAATATCCAGAACCTACTGTATAAAAATTATTTTCATTATGAATTTTGAAATCATCATTTAAGAAAAAATCTTCAATGTCATCATTCATATCTTCAAGTTTCAACAAATTTCTTGCGTGTAAATTTAAATCCAAAAATAATGTCTTTTTGTATTCAGAAATCTCTTTTGCAATTTTATATGAAATTATTCCTAAATGTTTTGAATTCTCAGGTGCTGTTATTCCTATAACTTTTTTATTTTTTGAAAGTACTTTTGCAACTACTTTTTTGTATTGCTCCAAATTCTCTTCTTTATTTTCATCAATTTCTCCCAGAATTTTAATGTCATTTTCTTCTATATATTCTTTGCTTTTAATTGTATTATCAATGATATCTTTAAAAATTGCCAAAAAAATTGAAATTATTGTCGAAAAGAATCCAAAGTAAAAAATAGTCTTTTTAGCTGAAATTGATGATATTTTTTTTACACTTGGCTCTTCTATGTAGTTTAAGCTTTTTTTATTTATTTTTTTTCTAAATTCTTCAGTTATTGCTTTTAAAATATCAAGTGCTCGAGTTTTATTTATATCCGAATAAAAAATTTTTATTGTATTGCTTTCTTGGCTGGTTTTAACTTCAACAGACGATTTAATACTTTCAACTTTTAAATCAAAATCATAATCACTTTTTATTTTTTTGTAAAAATCTAAAGAATTAAGCATTTCTTCATATGCAGGTATAAGTTTTTCATTTAACATCATATAATTATAACTTATTTCTCCAGTTTGCGATGTAAGTAAGATATTTGTTTGTGCTTTATAATATTGTTTTGATAAAAGTTTTGAAACAACAAAACCTGAAAATGTAAATATTAATATGAACAATATTATAAGTTTAATATTTCTTTTTATAGAATGTATAATTTCATCTACTGTTAATTTTTCCATTTTCCTCTCCATTTTCTATATATTTATAAAAATAATTTTGCTTTATTGCTGTATAAAAAAATTTTATAAGCAGGATATTTAGAAACTAAAAATATTGCATATGGAAGTATAAATAAAACTATTGAAAGTTTTATAAAAAAAGCTCCCTTTTCATCAATTTTTTTTATTTTTTCAATTACAAAAGGAATATAAAATATTTCCATAATCGAAAAGAACGATGAAAGTCTAAATGATACAAGAGTTGAAAATCTAAATATCATAAATATAATAAAAGCTACCCGTATTGATTTTACACTTGCATCTTCAAAACTTAGTTTTTTTATATCATCTTTCGAAAAGTACATTAAAGTTGTTATAAATAAAGCTAATATCATTATTATTCTCGGATCATAAATTTTCATTGGATATGCAAATTGTTCTCCATATGTATATCTAAATAACTTGTTTGCAAAAAAATCAAAACCTAATAATAAAAACATTTTTACAGCAATATCAATAATTAAAGATGATTTTAAGCTTAAAAAAAACGCAAATATAGAAGAGATGCCTTTAAAAATTCTACTTATGTTAATATGCATTAAAAAAAGAAACGGCAAAACCACAACAGCTGCAGAATGAAAACTTACAGATACAAGAAATGAAAAAAAACTTTTTAAATATTTTTTTTCACTATTAAAATATATTGCAAGAATTCCCATTCCCATTGCAGTTGCCGTTCTTGATGTTTGCATATCAAACTGAAGAAAAAAAGGCAAAAATATTATAGCAGACATTATAGGGTCATAACTTTTTTTTACAACAACATATGTAGTAGGAATAATACTTAAAAAATTCATAGTTGCTATTGTCCGCTGATTTGATCCATTAAATAAATGAACAATAAATGCTGTTATTCTAAATCCTATTTCAACAGGATAATTAAAATTAAAAATATCTTTAAATTCGTTTATGTTTTTTGAAAAAACAAGATAGTTATAATAATCACCATCTCCAGTACCTCTAAGAGCAGAAAAGAAAAACATAAATATGAACATCATAATTGCAAAAATATTTTTTTCTTTTTTATTTCTAAATCTTATTAAGGTTGAAAGAAAAAAAAGTGAAAATTCAACTGTAAAAAAAATCAAAAAGCCCATTTTTTCTCCTTTTTTTTATTATACCTTGATAGAACATTATTAATTATAATTATATAATTAAAGTTATTGTCAACAATTTATAAAAATATATAATAATTGTAAGCTAATTTTTAAAAGGTGATTTATGTTAATAAAGTTGGTTAAAGACACAAATTTTAATGAAATAGAAAAATTTATAAAAAATATAGAAAAAAAAGGTTTTGAAGTTACAAAAAATTTCAATGATAATATAAAAATTTTAATTATTACAGGAAATACAGAAAAAATCGATACAGATTATATAGAATCATTTGATTTTGTGGAATCTGTAAAAAGAATTAAAGAACCTTATAAGAAAGCAAATCGAAAATTACATCCAGATGATACAATTATTGATATTTCTGGTGTAAAAATAGGTGGTGGAAATTTTTTAGTAATTGCAGGTCCATGTTCTGTAGAAAGTGAAAAACAAATTATAAGAATCGCAAAAAAAGTAAAAGAAAAAGGAGCTTCTTTATTAAGAGGAGGTGCTTTTAAACCCAGAACAAGCCCGTATTCTTTTCAAGGTCTTGGAAAAAAAGCTATTGATTATTTAATTAAAGCAAAAAAAGAAACAGGGCTTGGAATTGTAACTGAGATAATGGATAAAAGTGATTTAAAATATTTTGATGATATTGACATAATTCAAATCGGTGCAAGAAATATGCAGAATTTCTCTCTTTTAAAGGAAGTAGGAAAAACTAAAAAACCAATTTTACTAAAAAGAGGTTTAAGTGCAACTTATGAAGAATGGCTTATGGCAGCAGAATATATTATGAGAGAAGGAAATGAAAATGTAATTCTTTGTGAAAGGGGAATTAGAACATTTGAAAATGAAATTAGAAATAATTTAGATATAAGTGCAATACCAGTTATTAAAAAATTATCTCATCTTCCAATAATTATCGATCCTTCTCATGCAGCAGGAAATTATAAATATGTACAACCTCTATCACTTGCAGCAACTGCTGCAGGTTGTGACGGATTAATTATAGAAGTTCACGATAATCCAAGCTGTGCATTATCTGATGGTGCACAATCACTTACACCTGAAAAATTTGAAGAAACTTTAAAAAAAGTAAATAAAATTAGAGAAGCTATTTTCTAATTTTATTTACTTTTTAATAATTAAAATATATGATAAACTAAAAGAAAGATATTTTTTAAGAAAGGATTTATTTTTAAAATGGATATTTCCGTTAACTGTTCAGACCCCTACAGTGTACATTTAAACAAGGGGATCTTAAATGAAATTTATAAATATATAAATAAGGACAAAAAATTTTTTATAATAACAGATGAAAATGTAGCTGAAATTTATTTAGATGATTTTGAAAAAATTTTTGAAAATCAAAAAATAAAATATCACTCTATGATTTTGCCAGCTGGAGAAAATACAAAATCAATATTTTGGTATGAAAGAATAGTAAATGAGCTTGCAAAAAATTTATTTGACAGAAATGATGCAATTATTGCACTTGGTGGAGGTGTAATAGGTGATATTTCAGGTTTTGTTGCAGGAACATATAGAAGGGGTATTGATTTTTACCAAATCCCTACAACACTACTTTCTGCAATTGATTCTTCAATAGGTGGAAAAAATGCAATAAATATTGAAAGAGGAAAAAATTTAGTTGGGCTTTTTTATCAACCTAAAGCTGTTTTCATAGATCCTAATGTTTTTAAAAGTCTTCCTGATGATGTTTTTGAAGATGGATTTGGTGAAATAATAAAATATGCAATGATTGCAAGCCCAGATCTATTCGAAAAAATTGAAAATCATAGATATGAAATTTCTGACGATATGACAGAAATAGTTGAAGAATGCATAAAAATAAAAAAATATTTTGTTGAAAATGATGAAAAAGAAACGGGAATAAGAAAAAAACTTAACTTTGGTCATACAATAGGTCATGCTATTGAAAGAATGAATAAATTTGAAAAAATGCATGGACACTGCATATCTATGGGAATGGATTGGATTACTAAAATTTCAACTATTGAAGGGTATTGTGATGGTTCAACTTACAATAGACTTTTGAATTTACTTCAAAAATATAATCTTTTTATTTTAATTTTTGAAAATACAGAAGATCTGATTTCAGAAATACAAAATGATAAAAAAATTCATAATGGTAAAATTGATGTAATAATTCCAATTGAGATTGGAAAATGTGAAATAAAAACATTTGAGCTTAAAGAATTTTCAAATATGATAAGAAAAATTTAAAAATCTTAAAAAATCATGGTGCAAAAATAGCACCATGATTTTTATATTGATTTTTTATTTTCATAATTTGTAAATATAACAAGAGCAATAACTGTCATTAATGTAAGAATTGTTGAAAGAGCTGCTGCTATTCCATAATTTCCTCTTACGACTTCAGTATAAATTGCAACTGTCATAGTTCTAGTTTTTATATTTGTTAAAAGAACTGACGTTGACAATTCTGAAATAAGTGTTACATAGCTTAAAATTGCTCCACTTATTACCCCTCTTGTCATCATTGGAACTGTTATTTTCAAAAATGTTTTAAATTTACTTGCTCCAAGTGAAACTGCTGCCTCTTCTATAACAATAGGTATTGACTGCAATGTTGCAGTTGATGTTCTTAATGTATAAGGCATTCTTCTTATTACAAATGATATTATAACAATCCAAATAGAACCACCTAAAACCATAAAATTTGAGCCATTAAATCCATTTCCAAACCCTTGAAGAAGAGCTATTCCTATTACAACTCCTGGTAAAATAAATGGAATCATACTCATAATATCTATTGCTGTATTCATGAAATTTTTCTTTCTTACAACAAGGTATGATATTATAAGTGAAAATATTATAATTATTACAAGTGCTATTATAGGAAGAATTATTGTATTTCTTATACTTGTTCCCATTCTAGAAAAAGCCATTCTATAACTATTTAAAGAATATCCATCAATAAAAATTTTTCCAGATGTTTTTTTAAATGATGTATATATCAAATATATTTGTGGAAGTATCGACAAAAATACAAGAATATATACATAAAGGTGCATTAAAATGTTTTTTGCTCCTACACTTTTTTTAGGGTCAATTGGATGTAAAAAATTTGATGCATATGAGTTTTTTTCAGAAAGTCTTTTTTGTATTAGAAATATTGCAGTTGTTAAAATTACTGCAACAACTGAAAGAGCTGATGCAAAATTTTTATCTACGCCTACTTCACCTACAAATTCATTATAAATAAGTACTGGAAATGTTCTATAACCTTCACCTATTAGCATTGGTGTACCAAAATCTGACATACATCTCATAAATACAAGTAACCCACTTGCAAGTGTTTGAGGAATAATCAAAGGAAATATAACTTTAAAAAATCTTCTTAAACCAACACATCCTAAATTCTCACTTGCTTCCATTAATGTTGAATCGATATTTAAAAGTGCAGATTTGGTATATAAAAATACCAAAGGATACAGTTGAAGTGAAAAAACCAAAAGTATTCCTCCAAAACCGTAAATATCAGGTATTTTAATATTTAAAAAGTTACTAAAAAAGTTTGTTATTATTCCATTTCTTCCAAGTAAAAGAATCCATGAATAAGCTCCTATAAATGGAGCTGACATTGATGCAATTATTATTATTATATTTAATAATTTCTTTCCTTTAATTTCATAAAAACTTGTAAAATAAGCAAGTGGTGTTGCAAGAATCATTGTCAAAAATGTTGCTGAAATTGACACTTTCAAGCTATTTAACAAAGTTTCTGAATAATAAGGTTTTGAAAATATTTTTGAAAATTGTTCAAAACTAATTCCACTTTCTGGAGTATAAATTGAAAATATCAAAAGTCTTAAAACAGGATAAACCAAAAATAATAAAAAACTTAAAAATGTAAAAATTGAAAATATTTTCCATATATCTATATTTTTAGATTTCATTTCATTCACCTGCCAAATTTACTTTTCCATCTTTATCAAACACATTTACTTTATCTTTATTTATTTCAAGATATATTTCTTCTCCAATATTTACAATTTGGGAATAATGAGATTGTCTTAAAATTTCAATATTCTCATCTTTTTCATCTGTAACGTGTAAATGTGTGTTTGCACCTAAAAAGATGTTGTCATTTACTTTTGCTTTTATTCTGTTATTTGAATTTTCGTTATATACAACAAAATCTTCTGGTCTTACAGAAACTTTTACTTCCATATTTTTATCTACATTTAATTTTTTAGAAAATTTATATCCTGAATTTAAAATCACTTCTTCTTTTTCTTTATCATACATTCCTTCCAAAATATTATTTGTTCCTATAAAAGATGCAACAAACATATTTGATGGTCTATGATATATTTTCACAGCAGATGCACACTGCTCTATGTTTCCCTTATTCATTACAGCAATAGTATCTGATACAGCCATTGCCTCTTCTTGGTCATGAGTTACATAAACAGTTGTTATTCCTACTTTTTTTTGAATTTTTCTTATAGTTTCTCTAAGTTCAATTCTAAGTTTCGCATCTAAATTTGAAAGTGGTTCATCCATCAAAAGAACGTCTGGTTCAATTACTATTGCTCTTGCAAGAGCAACTCTCTGTTGTTGACCTCCAGATAAAGCTTGAGGTTTTCTTTTTTCAAATTCTTTTAGTTGCATTAAATCCAATATTTTATCAACTTTATCATTTATATCATTTCTTGAAACTTTTCTTTCTTTTAAACCAAATTCAATATTTTCTCTTACTGTCATATTTGGAAATACGGCATAGTTTTGAAAAACCATGCCTATATTTCTTTTTGAAGGATTTTTATCATTTATTCTTTCATCATTAAAATAAAAATCTCCCCCTTCTATCGAATTAAAACCTGCAATCATTCTTAAAAGAGTTGTTTTTCCACAACCTGATGGTCCAAGGAGTGTAAAAAATTCACCATCTTTTATTTCTAAATTTACATTATTTATAACAATATTTTCACCATATTTTTTTATGGCGTTCTTTATCTTGATTCTTGACATATTATTTTCCACTTACTTCAGTAAAAATATCCTTAAATTTAGATGCAATATCTTCTGTATTTTTAATTATATAATCATAATCTTCAGCTTCAGTTTTTATCTCGTCATATTTTTTCATTCCATCTGAAATTTTTGCACTAGGTAAAACTGGACGAAGAGTTGTTTGTGATCCTATAATATCTTGACCTTCTTTTGAAATTACAAAATCTATAAATTTCTTTGCATTTTCAATGTGTTTTGATCCCTTTATAATTCCAACACCTGCAGGTAAAAATACAACTCCTTCATTTTGATAAATTAATTCAACATTATCAGCTCCATCTTTTAAAAGTTGAGCTGCTGGATCTTCATAAGTTAATCCCACAGTCATTTCTCCATCTGCAACCGTTTTATAAACTTGTGATGATGAACTTTGAATTTTTCCATCTACATTTGAATATAATTCTTTTACATAGTTCCATGACTCATCACTTTCATATCCTCCCATTACTTTTAACATATTTGTTAAATGAGCAAATGCAGATGATGAACTTGTTGGATCAGCTGATGCAATTTTGCCTTTTAGTTTAGGATTAAGTAAGTCTTTATATCCTTCAATTTTAATATCTCCTATTAAATCTTTATTTACAATTAAAACCGAACCGTCAAGTCCATAGGATGTTCTGTATCCTTCCTTATTTTGATATTCTTCTGGAAGGTCTTTGTCATATTTTGAAACATATTCTTCAAATAAATCTTTATTTTCGTTATATGTCGTATATCCTCCACCCCACATAACATCTGCTACAGGATCTGTTTTTTCACCATTAAGTTTTGTAAAAAGTTCCCCTGTTCCTGCTTGTTGCAGTTCAACAGTTATTCCTGTTTTTTCTTCAAAAGCCGGAATTATTGAATTTACTAACCCCTCAGAATTTGGTGAATAAACTACCAAAGTTTGATCACTTGAATTTTCTTCTGTTTTAGTTTCTTTTTTTTCTCCATTACTATTTTCAACACTTTTACTTGAACATGATGTAAATGTAACTGCCATCATAAGTGCTACAAATGATGCTATAAAATTTTTTTTCATAATTTCCTCCTATTTTAGAAAACCTTTTCTATAATAAGTTTACTAAAAAAATCACTAAAAAAGTACATTTTTCAAAAATAAAAAGTGCATTTTACAGGAAACATTTTCTACAATTGTTGTTCATATTTTTTAGGACTTATACCCATATATTTTTTAAATACTTTAGAAAAATATTTTGGAGATGAAAATCCACATAAATATGAAATATCTTCAATTGTAAATTTATTTGAATTTATATATTCAAGAGCTTTTTTTATTCTATACCTATTTAAATACTCGTTAAATGTTATTGATGTGTATTCTTTAAATCTTGAATTTAATAATGTTTCACTATAATTTAATATTTTTGATAAATCTGAAATTGAAATTTTTTCTTCATAATTATCTTTAATATAAAGAATCATTTTTTCAACCAATTCATTTTTGTCTTTTTGTTTTTTACCTACATTTAGTAAATCAATCTTATAATTTTCTTCTCTATATATTTTTCTCATTTCTAAAATTTCTTTTGCATTTTTAAGTGAATTTGTAAGTTCATCAATATCTATAGGCTTTAGTATATAATCACTTACTCCATATTTAATTGCCCTTTTTGCAAAATCAAATTCATTAAATCCTGAAATGATTATTGCTACATAGTCATACTCTAATGTATTTTCAATCATATCAAGCCCTGTCATTAATGGCATTTTAATATCACTTATAACAATATCAGGGTTTAACTTTTTTATGTAATCCATTCCTTCTTTACCATTATTTGCAACTGCAACAACTTTCATTTTTAATGATTCATAATCAGGGAAATGAACTAATTTTTCTTTTATAAGTTTTTCATCTTCTACTATCAAAACTTTTAACATTATTTTTTCCTATCTATTTCAATAATAATTTTTACATTCGTATCTTCTACAAATTTTAATTTTACATTTTTATGATACAAAAATTTAAGCCTTTTTAATGTATTTTCAAGCCCATGGTGATCATCTGTAAAAAAACTATTCTCTGATTTCTTTTCTATTTTTTTATTTAATTCTTCTATAAATTTATCTGAAAGTTTATTTCCGTTATCACATATTTCTATAAAAATTGATTCTTCTTTCTGATAAATATTTATAGTAAGTTTAAGTGTATCTATATTCTCATATGAATATTTAATACTATTTTCTATTAAAGGCTGTAAAAAAAGTTTAGGTACCATCAAATTTAAAATTTTATCATCAATATTTATTTCATAATAAAACTTTTCTTGCATTTTTATTTTTTCTATTTCTAAATACATTTTTGTATATTCTAAATCTTCATCTAAATGAACAAAATTAAGTCCATTAATACTGTAACGTAGAATTTTAGTCAAATTCTGTATAATTTTATTACAAAGATTAGGGTCTGTTATCATGGTTATTGATATCATCTCAAGTGTATTATATAGAAAATGAGGATTAAATTGACTTTCCATAGTTTTAAATTCGTTTGCCTTATTTTCATATTCAAGTCTAATGTTTTTATCTGATAAATTTTTAATATTTTCAACTAAATCATTTATTTCAGAAGATATGTATTCAAGCTCATCACCTGTTTTTAAATTAATTAACTCTTCCTTTCCACTTGAAACATTCCTTATTTTTTCTATTAGAAAATTTAAATTTTTCATTGAGGATTTTGTAATTTTATATGATGTAATTCTTATTATAACTATATAAACAAAGCTGATAGTCATAAACATTGTAAAAATAATTAAATAATTTTTCTCAGAAAAAGTTTTATAATTTTTTGTATAAATATTAAAATATTTATAATGAGATACTTTTACATTAAAATCTTTATTGTCATCTTTGTTAAATACGAATTTTCTTGCTGAAAAAATAAATTCTTCATTATTTTTCTGAATTATAATTTTATCGTGTTTATCTGTAATGGCGTAACTAAGCTGTGAATTTTTAAAATTTTGATTTAAATCATCATCGTCAATATAAATAGATATAAAACCATTTGAAATTTTTTTAGTTAAAATTAAAATGGATTTATTAGAGTTTACAATATATGTTGAAATATCAAAATCTTTAACATTATTATCAAGTATTTTCTGAAAAAAATGAATTCCTTTATTATTTTTAAACTTACCAACTGAAAAAATGAGTTCATTATTTTCACCAAAAAAATTAATCGAAAAATTAATTTTATCAACATTATAAAGCTTATAATAAAATGATTTCATATTCCTTTCTAAGTTATTATTTAAACTATTTTCAATTAAATAAATATTTTCAGAATCATTTAAGAAATTTTCAAATTTTGAAATACATGAAATAAAATCATCATTGAAAATATCATTTTTTCTTTCAAATTCATTTAATTCACTGCGAATTCCAAAAATATAATAAAGCAAACTAAAAATTAAAAAAGTGGTCAAAAAAATAACTATAAAGTACTTAGATATTTTTTTATAAATTTTTTCTTCTAAAATCATGATATATCCTACAAAAAATTTTTAATAATAATTACGACGTATTTTAAGTTTATAATACTTTTAAAAAATTTTCAATTTTAAATTTGACAATATAATATTTTCGATGTAAAATTTGAATAACAACTTTGAAGAGTAGAGTAATCAGTCAAAAAATTTAAAGAGAGCTTATGTTTGGTGTAAATAAGTAATTTTAGTATTGATGAAAATGAGCTTGGAGTTTTCGATTTGTTAACGCATATCGAATGGTTTCAACCATTATATTGATAGGTTTATTAGAACTGAAAGAGGTGTATTACATACGCAAGTTAGGGTGGTACCGCGGATAGCATTCGTCCCTTTATTTATTAAGTGAAAATTTAATGAATAAAGGGACGAATTCTTTTTTATTTAAAGCTTTAAATAATTAGCGTAATATATAACTCTTTTAAGCCGAAATTTGAAAAAATTTTTTAAGGAGAAATATTATGACAGAATTTACAAAAAAAACAAGTTCACCATTTAGATATGATATCGTAGGATCTTTTTTAAGACCAGATTATTTATTAAAAGCAAGAGAAGAATATAAAAATAAAGATATTTCAAAATCACAATTAGAAAAAGAAGAAAATAAAGCAATAAAAGATTTAATAAAAAAAGAAGAAGATATAGGACTTCTTGCCATAACAGATGGGGAATTTAGAAGAGCAAGTTGGCATTGTGATTTCTTTTGGGGATTAAATGGAGTTGAAGAAACATACACAGATAAAGGGTCAGTATTTAATGGAGATGTTTACAATATTACTGCGTCCTTAAGCGGGAAAATTTCAGGAGAAAATCACCCATTTGTAAATCATTTTAAATTTGTAAGAGATAATGCATCAAAAAATGTAGAAGTAAAACAAACCATACCATCTCCAGCTCAACTGGTACAAGAACTTAGAAGATCAATAAATATTGAAAAAACAAAAAAATATTATAACTCACTGGAAGAGCTTGTAGATGATACAGTAAAAGCTTATGCAACAGTTCTTAAAGATTTGAAAAATGCTGGATGCAAAGTCGTACAATTTGATGATTGCACATGGTCAAGACTCATAAGTGGAAAAAATCACGATAATAAAGAATATACCAAAGAAGAATTCGAAGAATTAAAAACACTTTATGGAGATGTAATTAATAGAGTAATTGAAAATAAACCTGAAGGATTAACAATTAACACACACGTATGCAGAGGAAATATGAAATCTACATATTTTGCATCAGGAGGGTATGAGCCAGTTGCAAATCCACTTTTAACAGATTTAAATTACAATGCATATTACCTTGAATATGATACAGAAAGAGCAGGTGGATTTGAAGTATTAAAAAATGTAAATGAAAATAAATATGTAGTTTTAGGACTTGTAACTACAAAATTTGGAAAACTAGAAAATAAAGATGAGTTATTAAAAAGAATTGAAGAAGCTAGCAAATACAAAGACCCAGATAAACTTTGTATAAGTCCACAATGTGGTTTTTCATCAAATTCATTTGGAAATATAATATCAGAAGAAGAACAATGGGAAAAAATAAAACTCATAAAAGAAGTTGCTAAAGAATTTTGGGGAGAATAAAATAATTTAAAAATTTTAAAATCATAATAAAAAAGACTGTAAAATGAACAAATATTCAAATTACAGTCTTTTTTTATAAAAGAATTATTAGAGAATGGTGACCCATCGGGGATTCGAACCCCGGACACCTTGATTAAAAGTCAAGTGCTCTACCGACTGAGCTAATGGATCTTAAAAAATAGGGTAGCATATAGCTACCCAATATATTTAGCGACTACCTACTCTCCCGGCGGGCTGCCCCACGAGTACCATCGGCGATGAAAGGCTTAACTTCTGTATTCGATATGGTTACAGGTGTATCCCTTTCTCTATTGTCACTATATCTTTTTACCTTGAACTTTCTTAATAGTAGAATATATATCCGGCCAAATCTTTGAGTTTTAGTATTCCTTAGCTTAATACATTACTGCACTTACACCTGAAACCTATCTGACGAATTTTCTTTTCGTACTCTTTGAAATCTTATCTTGAGGTTGGCTTCGT